>NZ_JANCLM010000007.1:0-144314 GCF_024259445.1 Pseudomonas sp. DVZ6 | reverse complement strand
CGCACCCCCCCCCCCCCCCCCGCCCGCCCCCCCCCCGCCCCCCCCCCCCCCCCCCCCCCCCCCCCCCCACGGAACCTCTGCATTGCTCAGTCGTCGGTGGCCTTGATCGACTTCGGCGACAAACGCAGGCTGCGCAAGCTGCGCTTCACGCTCTTGAGGTGGTTGACCAGGCTTGGCCCACGGGCCATGGCCACGCCCATGGCCAGCACGTCGATCACCACCAGGTGGGCGATACGCGAGGTCAGCGGGGTGTAGATCTCGGTGTCTTCATGCACGTCGATGGCCAGGTTGACCGTCGACAATTCGGCCAGCGGCGTCTGGCTCGGGCACAGGGTGATCAGGTTGGCGCCGCTTTCACGCACCAGGTTGGCGGTGATCAGCAGGTCCTTGGAACGCCCCGACTGCGAAATGCACACCGCCACATCGCCCGGCTTCAGGGTGACCGCTGACATCGCCTGCATGTGCGGGTCGGAATAGGCCGCGGCGCTGAGCAGCAGGCGGAAGAACTTGTGCTGGGCATCGGCCGCGACCGCGCCGGAAGCGCCAAAGCCGTAGAACTCCACGCGCTGGGCCAGGGCCATGGCGGTCACCGCCTGCTGCAGCGCTTGCGGGTCGAGGTGCTCGCGCACTTCCATCAGCGTGTGCAGGGTGGTGTCGAAGATCTTCAGGCTGTAGTCGGCGACCGAGTCGTCTTCATGGATGGCAAACTGGCCGAAACTGGCGCCGGCGGCCAGGCTCTGCGCCAGCTTGAGCTTGAGGTCCTGGAAGCCCGAACAGCCTATCGCCCGGCAAAAGCGCACGATGGTTGGCTCGCTGATCCCCACGCTGTGCGCCAGGTCGGCCATCGAGCTGTGCATGACGGCAGCCGGATCGAGCAGCACATGGTCGGCCACTTTGAGTTCCGATTTACGCAGCAGGTGCCGCGATTGGTCGATATGTTGCAACAGATTCACGGGCTGGACTCGGTTATGATCGGCGTGCCGGGATGTAGCTTTCTTGTAGTTATACTACATGCTTGCCAACCCGCCCAGCTAAACGAACGTGGAGAGTGGTGGTTTGACGATTCCTTGCGACATCCTGGTCTTCGGCGGCACGGGCGACCTGGCCCTGCACAAACTGCTCCCGGCGCTCTACCACCTGTATCGCGAGGCCCGCCTGCACAACGCCGTGCGAATCATTGCCCTGGCCCGGCGCAACCTTTCGCGCAACGACTACCTCAAGCTCGCCGAACGCCACTGCCGGGCGCAGATCGCCCGCCAGGACTTCGACGAGGACGTCTGGCAGCGCTTCTGCGCACGCCTGGACTATTTCCCCATGGACGCCGCGCAAAGCGCCGACTTCGGTCGCCTGGCCCGCTACCTGGGCGAACCTGGCGGGTTGACCCGGATCTTCTACCTGGCCACCGCGCCCAAGCTGTTCGTGCCCATCGCCAACCACCTGCGCATCGCCGGCCTTGCCGACAGCGAGGCGCGCATCGTGCTGGAGAAGCCCATCGGTCACTCGCTGGAGTCGGCCACCGCGATCAACGAGGCCATCGGTGCGGTGTTCAGCGAACCGCAGGTGTTCCGCATCGACCACTACCTGGGCAAGGAAACCGTGCAGAACCTCATGGCGCTGCGCTTTGCCAATGCCCTGCTGGAGCCGGTGTGGCGCAACGGCCAGGTCGACCATGTGCAGATCAGCGTCTGCGAGACCCTTGGCGTGGAAAACCGCGGCGCCTACTACGACCGTGCCGGCGCCACCCGCGACATGCTGCAGAACCACCTGCTGCAATTGCTCTGCCTGGTGGCCATGGAGCCGCCGGCGCAGTTCGAGGCCGAGGCGGTGCGCGACGAAAAGGTGAAGATCCTCCGCGCGCTCAAGCCCATCACCGGCCAGGACGTGCAGGACAAGACCGTGCGCGGCCAGTACGGCACCGGCAAGATCGGCGGCCAGGAAGTACCGGCCTACTACTTCGAGAAGGACGTGGACAACGACAGCGACACCGAGACCTTCGTCGCGGTGCAGGCGCACATCGACAACTGGCGCTGGGCCGGCGTGCCCTTCTACCTGCGCACCGGCAAGCGCATGGCGCGGCGCTCGTCGCAGATCGTCATCCAGTTCAAGCCGGTGCCCCACGAGCTGTTCAGCGGCGGCCAGGTCAACCAGTTGCTGATCCAGCTACAGCCGGACGAGCACATCAGCCTGCGCATGATGACCAAGAGCCCGGGCAAGGGCATGCGCCTGGCACCGGTCGAACTGGACCTGAACCTCGCCCAGGCCTTCGCCCAGACCCGCCGCTGGGACGCCTACGAGCGGCTGCTGCTGGATGTGCTGGAAGGCGACTCGACACTGTTCATGCGCCGCGACGAGGTCGAGGCCGCCTGGGCCTGGATCGACCCGATCCTGCAGGGCTGGGAGGAGCACTTCCAGGCGCCACGTCCCTACCCCGCCGGCAGCAATGGCCCGGAACAGGCCAACAGCCTGTTGGCCCGCCAAGGCCAGGCCTGGCACCTGTAGGAGCGGCCTCGTGCCGCGAAACGGCTGCAAAGCAGCCCCGGCAACTCCAAGCCGGGCGCCTATTATCAACGCCTTGAAAAGGCCGACCTTCAGCGCAACAGGTCGGCCGTCGAGCGATCAAGCAGCGCGCGGAACGAGGTCGCATCCACCGGCCGGCTGATCAGGTAGCCCTGCACCTCGTCACAGCCATGCTCGCGCAGGAACTGCAACTGCTCGCGGGTTTCCACCCCTTCGGCCACTACCTTCAGTCGCAGGCTCTTGGCCATGGCGATGATCGCCCGGGTGATGGCCGCGTCCTGAGTCCCTTCGAGCAGGCCGCGAATGAACGCCTGGTCAATCTTCACGTAGTCGACCGGGAACCGTTTGAGGTAGCTCAGCGACGAGTAGCCGGTGCCGAAATCGTCGATGGCCAGCTTCACCCCCAGCGCGTGCAGCTGTTCGAAGGTGGTGATGATGTGCTCGACGCTGTCCAGCAACTGGCTTTCGGTCAGCTCCAACTCCAGCAGGTGCGGCGCCAGGCCTGACTCCTGCAGGACCTGGCGCACCAGGCTGACCAGCTTGCCTTGGCGCAGCTGGTACACCGACAGGTTGACCGAAACGCGTACCTCCAGGCCCTGGCGCAACCATTCGCACGCCTGCCAGCAGGCCTGGCGCAGCACGAACTCACCCATGGGCGCGATCAGCCCGGTCTCTTCGGCCAGGCCGATGAACTCACTGGGCGGCACCATGCCCCACTCGGGGTGCTGCCAGCGCACAAGCGCCTCGGCCGCGTGCAACTGGCCGGTGCGCAGGCACAGCTTGGGCTGGTAGTAGACCAGCAACTGGCGCTCGTCGATGGCCTTGCGCAGCTGGTTCTCCAGTTGCAGGCGCTCCAGGGTGCTGGCGCGCAAGCTCTCGGTGTAGAACTGGAAGCTGTCGCCGCCCAGATGCTTGGCATGCTGCTTGGCCATGTCGGCCTGGCTGACCAGGGCATTGAGGTCCTGGGTGGCGTCGGACAACAGGCTGATACCTACCGAGGCGCTGATCACCACCTCGTGCCCACCGACGCGCTGGGGTACGCGCAGCTTGTCGAGCAGCCGGGTGGTGACGCGCACCAGGCTCGACAGGTTGGTGTAGCCGTCGAACAGCACGGCGAATTCGTCGCCGGACAGGCGCGCCACGGTGTCGGCCTCCGGCACCGCGTTGGCCAGGCGCTGGGCCATCTTCTTGAGCAGCTGGTCCGCCAGTTCATGGCCCAGGCTCTCGTTGAGCAGCTTGAAACGATCCAGGTCCACATGCAGCAGCGCCAGGCTGCGGCCGTTCAGGCGCATGCGCTGCGCCGCCTCGTGCAGGCGCAGGCGGAACAGCGCGCGATTGGCCAGCCCGGTGAGGTCGTCGTAATGCGCCAGGTAGCGCAGGCGCTCCTCGGATTCGCGGCGTGCGGACAGGTCGGTGAAGAAGCCGACGATGTTGACGATCCGTCCCCGAGGGTCATTCACGCTGTTCAGTTGCAGCCACTGCGGGTAGAGCTCGCCGTTCTTGCGCGCCTCGACCAGCTCGCCCTGCCAGCGGCCCTGCTGCTCCAACGCCTGGTCGATAGCCTGGCTGTGGCGCCGGGCATCGCGGCTGCAGGGCAGTTCCAGGGCATTGCGGGCGATCAGCTCGGCCCGGCCGTAGCCGGTGACATCGCAGAAGGCCTGGTTCACCGCCAGCAACTGGAAGTCCGCGTCGAGAATGGCGATCCCTTCGCTGGCCGCCTCGAACACCGTCGCGGCCAGGCGCTGCTGCTCTTCCTGCTCCTTCTGCGCGGTGATGTCGCGGCGGGTGCCGAGCATGCGCAGGACCTTGCCCTGGTCATCGGACTCCACCGCCCGCCCACGGTCCTCGATCCAGCACCAGTGCCCCTGGGCGTGGCGTACCCGGTACTCGACCCGGTAATCCTCGGTGCGCCCCTTGAGGTGCTCGACCAGCGTGCGCCGCAGCACAGGCAGGTCATCAGGATGCAGCCGTGGCTTGAGGTCGGCGCGCACCGAGCGCACTTGCTCCGGATCCAGACCGAACAGCGCATGCAACTGGGTGTGATGGACCTCGTCGGTTTCCAGGTTCCAGTCCCACAGCCCGAGCTCACTGGCCTGCAAGGCCAGGGCCAGGCGCTGCTCGCTCTTGCTCAGGGCCTGGTTGGCCAGATCCAGCTCATGACTGCGTTGGGCCACCCGCTGCTCGAGGCCGGCATGGGCCTTGCGCAGGTCGTCCTCGGCCCGGCGTCGTTGGGCGATCTCGGCGCTGAGCTGACGGTTGAGGCCCTCGCCATGGCGCTGGGCGTTCTGCAGGTGCTCGATCAGCGCCTGGTTCTGGAAGCGGCGCAGCAGGCCGCGCTCGATCAGGCGATTGACCTGCCAGGCCACCACCATCAGCGCCACCAGCAGGATCAGCCCCAGCCAGCCCCAGCCGCGCTGGTGCCCGGCGTCATAGACGAACAGAAACGCGATCGGCGGCAGCAGGCACGGCAGGGCGAAGCTGAGAAACGCCGGCAGGCTCACCGCGTAGGCGACACTGGCGGACAACGCCGCCGCGCCGAGCAGGCCGAAGACCCAGGCCTGCTGCACGAAGTTGTCCGCCGGCGCCAGGGCGATGACCGCGCTGGCCAAGGTCAGGCCGCTGAACGCCGAGCCGAGCAGGAACATGCGCCGCCAGGTCGGCTTGGCCTGGCGCGCCGGCGTCGCCGCGTCGAAGGCCGCCACCTGGATCACCCGCAGCGCCACCAGCGCCAGCAACCAGGCCAGCCACACCCCGACCAGCAGATAGCGCGCAGGGCTCCACAGCAGCCAGGCGCAGAGCAGGCCGTTGAGCAGCATGAACAAGGTGGGCAACAACGAGCCCTGGTACAGCAGGCGAGTACGCTCGATCGACAGCTGGGTGGCGAATTGCCTGCGAACGCTCCTTGTCGTCTCCGGCGATGCTCCGATCGCCCCGCAATCCTGGGTCATATTGGCTGGTTTCTTTTGTGTTCTTGTTATGGCTGACCGCAAATGTGCAGGGAGCATACACAAGCACCGCGTCGGACCAAACTGCTCTGCGTCATGATTTCGAAAATGTCTGCTGCGTCCAGGTCTGACCGCTCAACCACGGGTGCCGGGCAAGACCACCGATGAACGGTCGAGCGTCCGCCCGGCGATTTGCACCCGGGGCGTTTGCCCCTGCCTTCGCGCGGCCATAGAATGCCCGGATGCATAATGACGACCTCTCCCTCCTGCTGAACTCCCTCAACGACGCTCAACGCCAGGCCGTGGCGGCCTCGGTGGGGCGCCAACTGGTTCTGGCCGGCGCCGGCTCGGGCAAGACCCGCGTGCTGGTGCACCGCATCGCCTGGCTGATCCAGGTCGAGCAGGCCTCGCCGCACTCGATCCTGTCGGTGACCTTCACCAACAAGGCCGCGGCGGAAATGCGCCAGCGGATCGAGCAACTGCTGGGCATCAACCCGGCCGGCATGTGGGTCGGCACCTTCCACGGCCTGGCCCACCGCCTGCTGCGGGCGCACTGGCAGGAGGCGGGGCTGGCGCAGAACTTCCAGATCCTCGACAGCGACGACCAGCAGCGCCTGATCAAGCGGGTGATCCGCGAGATGGGCCTGGACGAGCAGAAATGGCCGGCGCGCCAGGTCCAGTGGTTCATCAACGGGCAGAAGGACGAAGGCCTGCGCCCACGCCATATCCAGGCCAGCGGCGACCTGTTCCTGGCCACCATGCGCGACATCTATGTCGCCTACGAGCAGGCCTGCGACCGCGCCGGGGTCATCGACTTCTCCGAGCTGCTGCTGCGCGCCCTCGATCTGTGGCGAGACCACCCGGACCTGCTCAGGCACTACCAGCGCCGCTTCCGCCACCTGCTGGTGGACGAGTTCCAGGACACCAACGCCGTGCAGTACGCCTGGTTGCGCCTGCTGGCCTCCGGTGGCGACAGCCTGATGGCGGTGGGCGACGACGACCAGTCGATCTACGGCTGGCGTGGCGCCAAGATCGAGAACATCCACCAGTACACCGCCGACTTCCCGGACGCCGAGCTGATCCGCCTGGAGCAGAACTACCGCTCCACCGGCGGCATCCTCAAGGCCGCCAACGCCCTGATCGCCAACAACAGCGGGCGCCTGGGCAAGGAACTGTGGACCGACATGGGCGAAGGCGAGCCGCTGACGCTCTACGCCGCTTACAACGAGCATGACGAAGCGCGCTACGTGGTCGAGACCATCGAAAGCCTGATCAAGCAGGGCAACGCGCGTAACGAAGTGGCCATCCTGTACCGCTCCAACGCCCAGTCGCGGGTGCTGGAAGAGGCCCTTCTGCGCGAACGCATCCCGTACCGCATCTATGGCGGCCAGCGCTTCTTCGAGCGCGCCGAGATCAAGAACGCCATGGCCTACCTGCGCCTGCTCGAAGGTCGCGGCAACGACGCGGCGCTAGAGCGGGTGATCAACGTGCCGCCACGGGGCATCGGCGAAAAGACCGTTGAGGCCATCCGCGACCACGCCCGCCACAGCCAGCTGTCGATGTGGGAAGCCATGTGCCAGCTGCTCGCCGCCAAGGCCCTCAAGGGCCGCGCCGCCAGCGCCCTGGGCGCGTTCATCGAGCTGCTCGAGAACCTCGCCGCCAAGGTGCTGGACATGCCGCTGCACCTGATGACCCAGACGGTCATCGAGCAGTCCGGGCTGATCGTCTATCACCAGGAAGAAAAAGGCGAGAAAGGCCAGGCCCGGGTGGAAAACCTTGAGGAACTGGTCAGCGCGGCGCGCAACTTCGAGACCAGTGACGAAGACGCCGACCTCTCGCCGCTGTCGGCGTTCCTCGGCCACGCTTCGCTGGAGGCTGGCGACACCCAGGCCGACGAGCACGAGGACAGCATCCAGCTGATGACCCTGCACAGTGCCAAGGGCCTGGAGTTCCCGTACGTGTTCCTGGTAGGCATGGAGGAAGGCCTGTTCCCGCACAAGATGAGCCTGGAAGAGCCCGGTCGTCTTGAAGAGGAGCGCCGCCTGGCCTACGTGGGGATTACCCGGGCCATGCGCCAGCTGGTCATGACCTACGCCGAGACCCGTCGACTATATGGCAGCGAGACCTACAACAAGGTGTCGCGCTTCGTCCGGGAGATCCCCGCCGGACTGGTGCAGGAGGTGCGCCTGTCGAACACCGTCAGCCGTCCGTTCGGTGGCGCGAAGACGCCGGCCAGCAGCCTGTTCGCCAACGCCAGCATCCCGCAGACCGCCTTCAGCCTCGGCCAGCGGGTGCAGCATGCGGTGTTCGGCGAGGGCGTAATCCTCAACTTCGAGGGCTCCGGGGCCCAGGCACGGGTGCAGGTGAACTTCTCCGAGGGCAGCAAATGGCTGATGCTGGGCTACGCCAAGCTGGAAGCTATCTGACTGGACTGAACGACACGCGCCTGTAGGAGCGGCCTCGTGCCGCGAAAGGGCCGCAAAGCGGCCCCGGCAATTTCAGCGTCACACCGCAACAGGGGCTGCTGCGCAGCCCTTTCCGGCCGGTCCGACGCCTCGGCAAGGCCGCTCCTACAGGTGAACGCGTAGATCCGGGCGATCAGGCAAAAGCTCGAAACATCTTGTCGCTGGCTATGTCTGCCAGTTCATGTGCACCATGACGCGCGTGCAATCCACACAAACGGGAATCCCCATCTTATGCAACGTTTTCTTAGCATCGCTCTGGCGCTCTGCGTCGGCCTGACGCTGAGCCTCGACGCCAACGCCAAGCGCTTCGGTGGTGGCAAGAGCTCGGGCTCCGCGCCTATCCACCAGACCCGCCAGGCCACCCCGACCACGCCTGCCGCCGCCCCGACCGCTCCTGGCCGCGCACCCGCTGCCGCCAGCGGTGCCTCGCGCTGGCTGGGCCCACTCGCCGGCCTCGCCGCCGGTGGCCTGCTGGCCTCCATGTTCATGGGCGACGGCTTCGACGGCATGCAGATCCTCGATTTCCTGATCATGGGCCTGATCGCCTTCCTGGTCTTCCGCTTCATCGCCGCGCGCCGTCGCCAGCAGCAGCCGCAACACGCTGCCGCCGGCCACGCCCCGTACCAGCGCGAAGCACAGCCGCAGGCCGCACCGCAGTCGATCTTCGGCGGCTCCGCCGCACCGGTCGCCTCGCCTGTGATCAACGCCCCGGCCTGGTTCAACGAAGCCAGCTTCCTGTCCGCCGCCCGTTCGCACTTCCAGTCGCTGCAGCAGCACTGGGACGCCAACGAGATGGACAAGATCGCCGAGTTCGTCACCCCGCAGATGCTCGAGTTCCTCAAGCGCGAGCGCGCCGAGCAGGGTGAAGGCTTCCAGTCCACCTACATCGACGACCTCGATGTGCAACTGGACGGCGTCGACGAGCGCGCCGACCAGACCGACGCCACCCTGACCTTCCGTGGCGTGTCGAAGACCTCGCGCTTCGACCAGGGCGAAGCCTTCAGCGAAAGCTGGCACATGGTTCGCGCCCATGGCGAAAACCAGCCTTGGCTGCTGGCCGGTATCCGCCAAAACGGTTAACCGTCGCACGTTGCAGAAAAAACCCCGGGCCTGTCCCGGGGTTTTTGCTTTTGCCAGAGCGGCCTACTAGGGTATAACGCGCAGCGTTGTCATAAGGTCAGAGGATGTGAACCGTGGAAGAAGTGATCGAACAACTCCGTGAAGCCAACGAGCCGGTACCGGTGCCGCTGGAGCTGCCGGACGAGGATCAGCTGGTCGAGATCGAGGAAGAGCTGTTCATCAACATCCCGTTCGTGTTCAAGGAATACCTGCTGACCGTCAGCGACGTGGTGTACGGTAGCCTCGAGCCGGTGACCGTGACCGATCCGCAATCCCACACCTACCTGCCGGAAGTGGCGGCCAACGCCTGGGACGCCGGTGTGCCCCGCGATCTCATTCCCATCTGCCAGGACGGAGACGACTACTACTGCGTCGAAGAGGACGGCACCGTGGTGCTGTGGTCCGGCGAAGAAGAAATCGTCACCGAGGAAAGCTGGGAATCGGTCTGGCACTGGGCACGGGATGTCTGGCTGGAAAGCTGAATGAGAAATACCCGCATAAAGTGATGGCTTATAGCTACCAATCACTCGTAGAATCGCCAGGCTCTCTGCGCCTGGCGACACTGCTACCGCTCCATCCCCTCGGACGACGGTGAAATCTTGCGCAGAAAGCGTTAACCGCCCGCTCAGTGCGAATGATCGCGGCTGTTCTCCAGCGTCTCCAGCAACGCCACCTGCATCCGCGTATGCACCCGGATCAGCCAGCGCCACAGCAGCGCCACCACCACCGCCGCCACCACGACGATGACCAGCAGCAGTTCGCTGGTCGGCAGGATGCTTGCCGACAAGGCCGACAGCAGCAGGAAGATCACCAGCAGTGACAGCAGCGGAATCACCTCGGCGATCACGCGCCTTACACGCTGGGTATGCCGGCCGGCCATCTCGGGCTTGACGCCCATCTCCGCCAACAGCATCGACAGCGCCTTGAGCTTGCGGTACGCCGCAATCAGGAACGGCAGCGATAGCAGCAATGCCGCGCCCCAGATCAGTGCCTTCTGCTGGCCGGCATCCGCCACCCACTCGCTCAACCAGATGCCGATGCGCCCTGCGAAGTAACCGCCACTGAAGAAGATCGCGATCACCAGCGCCAGGTTGACCCCGACCTGCAGCAGAATGCGCCGGATCATCGCCGCCAGCATGGCTCCCTCGCCCTGTGGCTGGATGCTGCGTAGCCACTCGCCGTACAGCGACAGCACCCGTGCCACGCGGCTCGGTACTACCTTGCCCAACCTCGTCGACAGCGGGTCAGCAGCCCGGATCAGGTATGGCGTCAGCAAGGTCGTAATGGCCGACACCGCCACTGCGACCGGATAGAGAAAGTCACTGGTGACCTGCAGGGTCACCCCCAGGGCGGCGATGATGAAGGAGAACTCGCCGATCTGCGAAAGCCCCATCCCCACGCGCAACGAGGTGCGCCCGTCGTTGCCGGCGATGAACGCGCCCATGCCGCAGGAAAGCATCTTGCCCAGTACCACCGCCAGGGTGATGACCACGATCGGCCAGGCGTACTCGACCAGGATCGACGGGTCGATCATCAGGCCGATGGCGACGAAGAAGATGGCGCTGAACAGGTCGCGAACCGGCTCGATCAACCGTTCGATCTTCAGCAACTGGCGCGACTCGGCCATGATCGCGCCGATCAGGAAGGCGCCGAGCACCATGCTGTACTCGAGCTTGACCACCAGCAGGCAGAAGCCGAAACACAGGCCCAGCACGGTGATCAGCAGCATCTCGTTGCTTTCGAATTTCGCCACATAGGCCAGTAGCCGCGGCACCAGCAGGATGCCGATGACCAGCGCGACGATCATGAACAGCGACAGCTTGCCCACGGTGGAGAACACTTCGCCGGAACTCACCGAGCCGCTGACGGCGATCCCCGACAGCAGCGCGATGATGCCGATGCCGAGGATGTCCTCGACGATCAGCACGCCGAAGATCAGCTGGGCGAAACGCTCGTTCTTCATCTTCAGGTCGTTGAGCGCCTTGACGATGATAGTGGTCGAGGAAATCGCCAGGATCGCCCCGAGGAACAGCGAATCCATGGTGTTCCAGCCGAACCAGCGACCGATCTCGAAACCGATCCAGATCATCAGGACGATTTCCAGGAAGGCGGCGATGAAGGCCGTGGCACCGACCTTGAACAGCTTGCGCAGGCTGAACTCCAGGCCCAGGCAGAACATCAGGAAGATCACCCCCAGCTCGGCCAGGGTCTTGATGGTGTCTTCGTCGTGGATCAGGCCGAACGGCGGCGTGTGCGGGCCGATGATGAAGCCGGCGACGATGTAACCCAGTACCACCGGCTGCTTCAGGCGATGAAAGAGGATGGTGACCACCCCGGCAACCAGCATGATCACCGCCAGGTCCTGGATGAAGCTGATGGCATGCATGGCGTGATACTCCTTGTTTTCGTTGCACGGGGCGAACCACTCCTCTGCCGGAAGATCCTTCGGCGCGGAGCAGGCACATACTGTTGTGATAGACGCAAAAGCCCACGTTGCATGGGCGTCGTCAGGTTAACATCGCGCCTTGCCACAAAATGCCGATGCAATATGCAGAAACAGATCGGCCGATTCGACACCGTCGATGGCAAAATTGGCGTGACGATGGAGCGTCAGCCGACGTCCCGTACCAGGATGGGAAACCTCTACAAGGGGAAACAGAAGTGTCTGCAGATACCCGCCCCGAATCCGTGCAAATCCACCGTGAGCTCTCTATGGAACCTGGAAACGCCCAGCTGACCATGACCGTCCTGATGACACCGGACATGGCCAATTTCTCTGGCAACGTACACGGCGGCACCCTGCTCAAGTACCTCGACGAAGTCGCCTATGCCTGCGCCAGCCGCTATGCCGGCACCTATGTGGTGACCTTGTCGGTGGATCAGGTGATCTTCCGCGAACCGGTGCATGTCGGCGAACTGGTGACCTTCCTGGCCTCGGTCAACTACACCGGCAACACCTCGATGGAGGTGGGCATCAAGGTGGTCACCGAGAACATCCGCGAGCGTTCGGTGCGCCACTCCAACAGTTGCTTCTTCACCATGGTCGCGGTGGACGACGACCGCCGCCCGGTGAAGGTGCCACCGCGCCAGCCGCAGAGCAGCGAGGAGAAACGCCGCTTCCTGCAGGGCCAGCAGCGCCGCCAGATCCGCCAGGAGCTGGAACAGCGCTACCAGAACCTCAAGACCGATTCGATCTAGTAGAGCAGGCGCTGCGCCTCGAAGCGCACGCGCGGATGGGCGATGCGATCCTGGGCCCGCACCAGCTGCAGTTCATAGCTGGTGCAAGCCTGGGTTTCCAGCAGCACCTCATGCACAGCGGCGGCGGTGAATTCGAAAGCCTGCAACCAGCCGTCGCCCAGCAGCACGCGGGCGAGGAACAGCCCGGAGGTCAGGTCGCCCACGCCCACCGGCTGGCGTGGGAAGGCCAGCAAGGGCCGGCGCAGGTGCCAGCTGGCATCACGGGTCACCAGCAGCATCTCGAAGGCGTCGTCCGCCCGCTGTGGATAATTCAGGTGCTTGACCAGCACCACCTGCGGCCCGCGCTCCAGCAACCCGCGCGCCATGCTCACGCAATCGTCCAGGGACTGCGCGCGACGGCCACAGAAGCTATCCAGCTCGAGCTGGTTCGGGCACAGGATATCGGCCTTGGCGACGGCCTCCTCGAGCAGGAACTCGCTGACCTCTGCCGGTACGATGCAGCCCTTCTCGGCATGCCCCATGACCGGGTCGCACAGGTACAAGGCCTTGGGATTGACCGCCTTGATCCGCTCGACGCCGGCCAGGATCGCCCGCCCCTGCTCGGCACTGCCCAGGTAGCCCGACAACACCGCATCGCAGTGGCCCAGCTCACCGATATTGGAAATGCCTTCCACCAACGCGGGAATTTGCGCTGGGGCAAGCACTTCCCCGGCCCACTGTCCATACTGAGTATGGTTGGAGAACTGTACGGTGTTGAGCGGCCAGACGTTGACCCCAACCCGCTGCATGGGAAACACCGCGGCGCTGTTTCCGGCGTGTCCAAAGACCACGTGGGACTGAATGGCGAGCAGGTGCGGCGTACGTTTCATGCGGGACGATTCCGAAACTGTGTGAATAAGTGTGCGGCCCGCAGTATGAACCCGATTGCCATCTGTACGACAGGCCAGAGACGCAGTTAAGCTGGATCGACCTGTCTGGAGCTTACGCAAATGCTGACCCTGGAAAACCTCTTCGTCCTGATGCTGGTGGCGACCGCAGGCGCCTGGCTGTGGCACAACCACGGGCTGCGCGAAAAGGCCCTGGCACGGGTCAAGCAGCATTGCGCCAAGCTCGACCTGGAACTGCTCGACGACGCCGTGGCGCTCAAACGCATCGCCTTCGTGCGTGACGCCAATGGCAGGAAGCGCCTGGCGCGCATCTACAACTTCGAGTTCACCGTCACCGGTGAACAACGCCACCCCGGCACCGTCACCCAGTTCGGCGCCCACACCATGCAGATTGAACTCGCGCCCTATCCGTTCGAGATCAAGACCCCGCCGCGTACCGACAACGTCATCGAGATGCAGCAGTGGCGCCAGGAACATAACCGCTGGCGCAATTGATCAACGGATCAACGTTTCAGCTGGCAGCCGCCGATGGCCGCTTGCAGGGCCTGCAAGGGTTGCGGTCGATCGAAGATCAGCTCGATACGCGAGTCCTTGCGCCATTCGCTGGAACGCCACTCCAGCGTCCCGCCTTCCAGGCCGTTGAACGACTGCCAGCCTTCCGTGCTGTGGATAACACCCTTCGCCCGGCGCCACACCCATTGCTCGAGAACACCGCGCAGCACCGCATTGTCGAAGCATTGGTCGGGATGCCAGCGCCAGCCGACGCTCCAACCTCCCTCCCCCTGCTGAAACTGGCAGATCGGCTGTCGTGGATCAGTCCACAGGGTGGGCAACGGCACTGCACCGTTATCCACAGGCAGGCTGCCAAGGTCGAGAGTGCCTACTGCTACGGGGGTTGAAACAGGCAATACGGCAAGTGGCAGTACCCCGTGATCCGTCCAGCATGACGGTATTGCGGGCAGTGATGCAGTTATCAACAAGCGTTCGGCTTCATCCACAACGCTCGCCTTGTTGAACACCAGCATCCCCGCCTTCGCCAGTGCCTGGTGCTGAGCCTCAGGCAGGACGCCGCCCCGGGACAGGGCTGCGGCATCCAGCACCATCAGCAGTGGCTGGACCGACAGTATGCCAGTCCAGGGTGCGCGTCCCAGTTGCTCCAGCAACTCGAGCGGGTGACCGAGGCCGGACGGTTCGATGAACAAGCGGTCCGGTCGCGCCTTGCGCAGCAAGCGGCCAAGCCCCACCTGGAACGGCGCGCCATTGACGCAGCACAGGCAGCCTCCCGCCACTTCACCGATGGCGATGCCCGCCTCGTCGCGGCTGAGCAAGGCAGCATCGAGGCCGACCTGGCCGAACTCGTTGACCAGCACGGCCCAGCGCTCGCCATCTGGACGCTGGTCCAGCAGCTGGCGGATCAGGCTGGTCTTGCCGGCGCCGAGGGGGCCGGCGATCACATGGGTGGGGATGTTCTGCAGCATGGCTCGGTATCGGGGTGGATTGATGGCAGTCTATACCGCCGGGCCCCGCGATTCATGCCAACCAATCCAGGCTCAGCAGCAATCGGCGCTCCCCGGCAGGCGTCAGCGGTGACCGGTGGACCAATCCCGCGCCCTCGTTGCCCAGCCACTTCTCGCCTTTGAGCAGGGCCACTTCTCCCGCCACCAGGCGCCGAATGTTATCCACAGGCGGCGGTGACTGCTGCAAGCACGAACGATCGATCGCACCTTCCGCCAGCCATTCACTGCCCGCGCCGGCATAGGTGCTGAGCAGGCGCACCGGCACATGGTCCACATGCATGCGCGGACACATCGCCCCTTCCAGTACCCGCACACGCACACCGAGACGACGGGCTCCCAGCAGGCAGGTATAGGCGGCCACCAGCCAGGCCACATCCGCGACGAAACCGTCATAGCCGTGCAGATCGGCGGCCTCCCTGAGCAAACCGGGCAAGGCTGGCGGGTGGCGTTCATCCACCTCGATCACCCGCTCATCGGCCAGGGATTGGCCAAGGCTGAGCACCAGGTTGGCGAAGTCCTCCACCTGGGCCGGCAGGCGGCGCTGCCAGACCGCCAGGTTGACGCCATCCTGAAGAATGTCGGTCATCACCTGGGGCGACTCACCGAACACCTGGCGGATATCCACAGTCATGCCACCGCGTCCTCATGCCAGGCACCGAAAGGATCGGGCAGCCGCAGCCAGGCCATCGGTCCAGTTTCCATCTCCTCGTCCGTGAGCAGGCAGGCCTCCAGCTCTGTGGATAACCGCTGGAAGTCGATGTTCTGCCCGATGAACACCAGTTCCTGGCGGCAATCGCCGCTTTCCACCAACCACTGCTTGAGGATCGCCGCGGTGTTCTCTTCATCCTGCGGCCATTGCTCGCGTGGCACGAAGCGCCACCAGCGCCCCGCCAGGCCGTGACGCATCATGCCACCGGCCTGGGACCAGCTCCCGGCCTCCTGGTATTTGCTGGCCAGCCAGAAGAAGCCCTTGGAACGCAGCAACCGGCCGTTGCTCCAGGGCGTGTGGATAAAATCGAAGAAGCGCTGCGGGTGGAACGGCCGACGAGCCTGCCAGGTGCTGGCGGCGATGCCGTATTCCTCGGTTTCGGGTACATGCTCGCCCCGCAGTTCGCGCAGCCACCCCGGAGCCTGGGCTGCCTGGTCGAAATCGAACAGGCCGGTATCGAGGATGCGCGACAGCGCCACCTGGCCCATCACCATCGGCACGATCTGCGCCCGGGCATTGAGGCTGCGCAGGATGGCCACCAGCTCCTCGCGATCAGACTGGCTGATCAGGTCGATCTTGCTCAGCAACAGCACGTCGGCGAATTCGACCTGCTCGATCAACAGGTCACTGATCGAGCGCTCGTCCTGCTCACCCAAGGTCTCGCCACGGCTGGCCAGACTCTCGGCGGCCTGGTAGTCACGCAGGAAGTTCAGCCCGTCGACCACGGTGACCATGGTGTCCAGGCGCGCCATGTCGGAGAGGCTGCGCCCCTGTTCGTCGCGAAAGGTGAAAGTCTCGGCGACCGGCAGCGGCTCGGATATTCCGGTCGACTCGATCAGCAGGTAATCGAAGCGGCCCTCACTCGCCAACCGCGCCACCTCTTCCAGCAGGTCCTCGCGCAAGGTGCAACAGATGCAGCCGTTGCTCATCTCCACCAGTTTTTCTTCGGCCCGGTTCAGGCTGACGTTGCGCTGGACCTCGCTGGCATCGATGTTGATTTCGCTCATGTCGTTGACGATCACGGCGACGCGCAGGTTGTCGCGGTTGCGCAGCACATGGTTGAGCAGCGTGCTCTTGCCGGCGCCGAGGAAGCCGGACAGCACGGTGACAGGGAGACGGTTGGGCATGACTAACCTCATCGGGCAGGCGCATTCGAATCGATGCATTGCACAATGTTATATTATAACAATACAATTTCGCCAAGCCGTGTCGACCGAACGGTTGTCTGGAGAGCGTCATGAAATCATCCGGCCTCGCTGCCTTGCTGCTGCTCGCAACACCCACGCAGCTCTTCGCCATGCCCCACACCGACCTCGCTCTGTGCACCCGCAGCGCGACCTTGCTCGCCTGCCAGGATGGCCAGGGCAACTACTACAGCGTCCGTACCGAAGGCAGCACCTTCTACCTGCGTGGCTACGAAGTGGCAGGCAAACGCCTGTGGGCTCAGACCAACAGCCGCTACGGCACGCTGACCTTCTTCACCGGGCTGGCCAGCGACGGTGAAGCCTGGGTGGGTTACAGCCGCCGCATCGGCTGGACCACCCTCAACCGTGTCTCCAGCTCCAGTGGTCAACGCTTCAACCTGCACTGCAGCCTTGTCGGCGGTTGCCGCTGACTGCCATCACTTCAGGATCCTTTCATGTCTAGCCTCGCCCTTCCCGACATCGCCGCACAGAGCAGCCAGCAGGCACTGCCGCTGGACTGGGTCGGCATGTGCGGTATCGCCCTGCCACTGCTGGTCGACGGACGCAGCCTCGGCGCACACGCCGATGCCGGCGTGAGCCTGGATGACGGCGCAGCCCGGGGCATCCATATGTCACGGCTGTACCTGGCGCTGGAAGCGCTGGAACAGCAAGCGTTGAGCCCGCAGCTGATTCGCCGGACGCTCGAGCATTTTCTCGCCAGCCACGATGGCCTTTCGAACGCCGCCTACCTGCGCCTGGCATTCGATCACCTGTTAAAGCGCCCAGCGCTGGTCAGCCCGCTGGCAGGCTGGAAACGTTACCCGGTGAATATCGAAGCTCGGCTAAAAGATGAAATGTTCCACGTGGAACTATCGGTGCACATTCCCTATTCCTCGACCTGCCCGTGCTCGGCGGCGCTGGCCAGACAGCTGATCCAGACGCAGTTCGACCGGGACTTCGCTGGCCAGTCGCTGGAGCGGGAACGTGTTCGCCAGTGGCTTGGCAGCAGCGACGGCATCGTTGCGACACCCCACAGCCAGAGGAGCTTGGCCAAGCTGCAAGTCCGCCTGGACGGCGACGAGTTCAGACTGACCGAGTTGATCGAGACTGCGGAGGCAGCTTTGGGCACGGCCGTACAGACGGCAGTAAAGCGCGCCGATGAGCAGGCCTTTGCCCTGGCCAACGGACAGAACCTGATGTTCTGCGAGGATGCCGCCCGCCGCCTGCATGCGGCCTTGCGAACGCTAACGGGCGTGAGCGGCTTCAGCGTGCGCGTGGAACATGCAGAGAGCCTGCATGCCCACGACGCAGTGGCGGTCAGTCGTTATCGCTGGTGACAGATCAGATACGCGGCTTGACGGTTCCACAGTCATTCCCAAGCCACACCGCCCGGGTGTCCATGCTGCCCTGCTGCTGGACCCCGGAGGCATTGAAGGTGCCGTTGACCTTGGTCAGGAACTCCCGGTCGCTGAGGAAGGTGGCCTGGCCGTTGCCCTGGGCCTTGGGGCAACTGAACTGGAATTTCCAGACATTGCCATTGCGCTCGGTGATCTTCTGCGTGCACCCCGACTGCGGATCCTGCAGCGGAATGTCATTGGTCTTGACCTGCTCCGCAGTCAGGCACGAACGCACCCCCTTGCCCCCCACCGTGATGCCCTGCTTGGCCAGGGCACCCTCCATCATCGCCCGTTGCTCGGGCGGCAGGTTCTTCAACTGACCGAGCATGAACTCCATGTCCGGCAACGGCTTGCCATCGACCTGCATGTTGCTGGTGGTCAGTTCCCACAGGCCGGGTTGCAGCATCTGCGCATGAACCAGCGGGCTGCCCAGCCCCAGTACCAGGGCGAGCAGTGGCAGACGAATCTTCATGGATGAAAGCTCCTCGAAATACCGGCTCCGGCCGGACTGAGCCGTTAGACGTCAAAATCGCCTGTGGGTTGCAGGCATACCCTCGAACGTGGTCTGTTAGCAGCAGTGCTCTCGGCAAGCAGGATGCGTATGGATTTCCACAGCCCCTACTTCTTCGGTTACTTGCTCGGCCTGATTCATCTGCTCGGCCTCATCGCCGCGCTGCATGCGGTGTTCACCGTGCGCACCGCCCAGGGTGCGATCGCCTGGGCCATGTCACTGCTGTTCATCCCCTACCTCACCCTCATCCCCTACCTGGTGTTCGGCGCCCGTTCCTTCTACGCCTATATCCAGGCGCGGCGCCAGGCCAACCAGGAAATGCACGTGGCCATGGCCAACCTGAACTGGCGGCCCTGGGTGGAGGAAGCGTTGACCGCCCGCGAGTCCGACAGCTACGCCGCCCTGCGCGCCATGCCCAAGCTGGGGCGCATGCCGTGCCTGGCCAACAACGAGGTGAAGCTGCTGATCGATGGCGCCGCCACCTTCGAGGCGATCTTCTCGGCCATCCGCACCGCGCGCGACACCGTGCTGGTGCAGTTCTTCATCATCCATGACGACGCCCTCGGCCGGGAGTTGCAGCAACTGCTGCTGCGCAAGGCCGCCGAGGGGGTGCGGGTGTTCGTGCTGTACGACCGCGTCGGCAGCCATGCCCTGCCAGCCAGCTACAGCCAGGTGCTGCGCGACGGCGGCGTACAGATCGAAGCGTTCGCCACCCGGCGCGGCTGGTTCAACCGCTTCCAGGTCAACTTTCGCAACCATCGCAAGATCGTCGTGGTCGATGGCCTGCTCGGGTTTCTCGGCGGCCATAACGTAGGGGACGAGTACCTCGGGGCGCACCCCAAGCTGTCACCGTGGCGCGACACCCATGTGCAGATCGGCGGTCCGGTGCTGGCCTGCCTGCAGGAGTCCTTCGCCGAGGATTGGTACTGGGCCACGCGCCAGCTGCCGCCGCTGATCCTGCCCGACGTCTACCCGGAGAACGGCGTGCTGTGCCAGGCCTTGGCCAGCGGCCCGGCCGATCCACAGGAAACCTGTGCGCTGTTCTTCCTCGAGGCGATTCACTCGGCCACCCGACGGGTCTGGATCACCAGTCCCTATTTCATCCCCGACGAAGCCATCTTCGCCGCCCTGCGCCTGGCAGTGCTGCGGGGTGTCGACGTACGCATCCTGATTCCCTCGCGCCCCGACCACCGCATCGTCTACGCCGCCTCCAGCCTGTTCGCCTTCGAGGCGGTGCGCGCCGGGGTGCGCATGTTCCGCTACCTGCCGGGCTTCCTGCACCAGAAGGTGGTGCTGGTTGACGATGAGGTCAGCGCCATCGGCAGCGCCAACCTCGACAACCGCTCGTTCCGGCTGAACTTCGAGATCACCCTGCTCACCGTGGACCGCGCTTTCGCCGACCAGGTCGAACGGATGCTGGAGAATGACTTCGAGCAGGCCCGGGAGATCACCGCGGAGGACAGCCGCGACACCCACCGCCTGCAACAGCTGGGGATGCGTATCGCACGGCTGATTTCACCGATCCTGTAGCCCGGCGAGCCTTGTCGGCACGCCGGGCTAGCCGATCAGCGATAGAGGTCCTCACGGGTCCACGGCAGGTCGTGGTGGCCGTCGGCGTAGGGCTTCACCGCGAGAATCTGGTGCAGGTTGATCCAGCCCTTGGTGAAGGCGTAGGCGCAACCGGCCAGGTACAGGCGCCAGATACGCAAGGTCTTCTCCGGCACCAGCTCGGCGGCGCGGTGCAGCTGGTTCTCCAGGTTCTCGCTCCAGTGGTTGAGGGTCTTGGCGTAATGCAGGCGCAGGCTCTCGATATCGACCACCTCCAGGCCCGCCTCGCAGATCCGCGCCGTGATCATCGAGATATGCGGCAGCTCGCCGTGGGGGAACACATAACGGTCGATGAAGTCCCCCGCGCCACGGCCAACCGGACGACCATCGACGTGCTTGGCGGTGATGCCATGGTTCATCACCAGGCCACCTTCACGCACCGCGCCGAACAGCCGCTGGCAATACAGCTCGAGGTTGGCATGCCCGACGTGTTCGAACATGCCGACGCTGACCGCCTTGTCGAAGCGACCATCCTGGGGCAGGTCGCGGTAGTCGAGGATCCGCAGGTCGACCTTGTCGGCCAGGCCCTCCTCCTTGACCCGTTGGCGACCGAGCTTCAGCTGCTCCTTGCTCAGGGTGATGCCAAACACCTTGGCGCCGTACTCGCGGGCGGCGAATCGCGCCAGCCCGCCCCAACCGCAACCGACATCCAGCAGGTAGTCGCCGGCCTGCAGGCGCAGCTTGCGGCACAGGTGGTCGAACTTGTCCTGCTGGGCCTGGGCCAGGGTGTTGTCCGGCTCCTTGAAGTAGGCGCAGGAGTAGACCATGTCCGGGTCGAGCCACAGTTGGTAGAAATCGTTGGACAGGTCGTAATGGTAGGAAATGGCTTCGGCATCGGTGCGCTTGTCATGGGACGTGCGCTCCGGCAAGAACTCGTCTTCATCCTTGAGCAAGGCTTCGCTGAGCTCGTCGCAGACCCGGATGACTTCGCCGATATCGCCTTCCAGCTCCAGTTTGCCCTCGACAAAGGCGGAGCCAAGCGCCTCCAGGTTCGGATGGGTGAGCTGGGCGATCAGCTGGGGTTCCTTGACCAGGATGGTGACCTGCGGGCTCGGCCCCAGATCGAACTGGTTGCCGTCCCACAACTTGACGCGCAAAGGTAAGTGCAGGCTCTGCAATGCGGGTGGAAGTTGCGCAAGCATTCATGACCCTCCCTTTCATTGATACGGGACGTCAGGCCTCAAGCTGTCGGACGTCACCGGATCAGGGTAGTTCATTCGTGCGAAGTTTCCGTTAATCGCGACCATAGTCTAGAACTATCTGGTCCGGGCCGCACAACAGATTGTATACAATTTCAATCGCTCAGACTAACCTTGTGCCCCTCTTCGCTTCCTCACACTCTCGGAGTAACGAAACCCATGAAATCCTATGACGTGGTGATCATCGGCGGCGGCCCCGGCGGCTACAACGCAGCGATCCGCGCCGGCCAGCTGGGCCTGAGCGTGGCCTGTGTCGAGGGTCGCTCGACCCTGGGCGGCACCTGCCTGAACGTCGGCTGCATGCCTTCCAAGGCGCTGCTGCATGCGTCCGAGCTGTATGAGGCAGCCAGCGGCGAAGAATTCGCCCACCTGGGGATCGAGGTCAAACCGACCCTCAACCTGGGCCAGATGATGAAGCAGAAAGACGAAAGCGTGACCGGCCTGACCAAGGGCATCGAGTACCTCTTTCGCAAGAACAAGGTCGACTGGGTCAAGGGCTGGGGCCGCCTGGACGGCGCCGGCAAGGTGGTGGTCAAAGCCGAGGACGGCAGTGAAGCCACCCTGCAGGCCAAGGACATCGTCATCGCCAGCGGTTCCGAACCCACGCCGCTGCCTGGCGTGACCATCGACAACCAGCGCATCATCGATTCCACCGGCGCCCTGTCGCTGCCCCAGGTGCCCAAGCACCTGATCGTGATCGGCGCCGGCGTGATCGGCCTGGAGCTGGGTTCGGTGTGGCGCCGCCTGGGTGCCGAAGTGACGGTGATCGAATACCTGGACCGCATCTGCCCGGGCACCGATGAGGAAACCGCCAAGACTCTGCAGAAGGCCCTGGCCAAGCAAGGCATGACCTTCAAGCTCGGCAGCAAGGTGACCCAGGCCACATCCAGCGCCGACGGCGTCAGCCTGACCCTGGAGCCCGCCGCCGGTGGCAACGCCGAAACCCTGCAGGCCGACTACGTGCTGGTGGCCATCGGTCGCCGTCCTTATACCAAGGGCCTTAACCTGGAAAGCGTGGGGCTGGAAACCGACAAGCGCGGCATGCTCGCCAACGACCATCACCGCAGCACGGTCCCGGGTATCTGGGTGATCGGCGACGTCACCTCCGGCCCGATGCTGGCGCACAAGGCCGAGGACGAAGCGGTGGCGTGCATCGAGCGCATCGCCGGCAAGCCCCACGAGGTCAACTACAACCTGATCCCCGGCGTCATCTATACCCGCCCGGAATTGGCCAGTGTCGGCAAGACCGAGGAGCAGCTCAAGGCCGAAGGCCGTGCCTACAAGGTCGGCAAGTTCCCCTTCACCGCCAACAGCCGGGCCAAGATCAACCATGAGACCGAAGGCTTCGCCAAGGTTATCGCCGACGCCGTCACCGACGAGGTGCTGGGCGTGCATCTGGTTGGCCCGAGCGTGAGCGAGATGATCGGCGAGTTCTGCGTGGCCATGGAATTCTCGGCCTCGGCCGAGGACATCGCCCTCACCTGCCACCCACACCCGACCCGCTCCGAGGCGCTGCGCCAGGCGGCGATGAATGTGGATGGGAAAGCGATGCAGATCTGACGCAAAGCCTTGCGTTAAACCGTGTGGGAGCGGCTTTAGCCGCAAAGCAAGCGATTCGGTGGATGGCACCGGCTTCGCCGGTGTTCGCGGCTAAAGCCGCTCCCACAGGTACTACGCCAACCTGTCGGAGCGGCCTTGCCCCACGAGTGCTCGACCTAGCCGTGGGCCAGTTGTTTATCCACACCCTCACGGAAGCGCGACGCCAGGAATGGCGTGATATCCAGCGGTAACGCCTCGTTGTGGACAACCTTGTCCAGCAACACACCGGTAATGGCCGACGTGAGGATTCCTGTACGGAAATGTCCACAGGCATTGAAATAGCCCTGCACATTATCCACAGGCCCGAGGATCGGCAGCTCGTCCGGTGACCCCGGGCGCAGGCCGGCCCAGGTGCGCTTGAGGTTCACCTGCGCCAGCTGCGGCACGCAACGAATCGCACCCTGCACCAGGCCGCTGATTTCCGGGAAGGTGTTGCTGACATCGAAGCCCTTCTCTTCCGTGGTACTGCCGATCAGGATCTCGCCATTGTCCTTCTGCGCCATGTAGCAATCGCTGGTGGTGATGCAACCATCGAGCAGCTTGGGCAGGCGTTCGGTCAGCACGATCTGGCCCTTCACCGGCTTGACCGGAATGCTCTCCCCGGTCGCCCATTCGCTCAGCTCGGCGGCCCAGGCGCCAGCGGCATTGATCAAGGTGGCGCAATGGAACTCGCCGGCCTCGGCGGTGCGCACGCCCTTGATCCGCGAGCCTTCATGCAGCACGCCGGTGATGTTCACGTTCGGGTACAAATCGACGCCGTTCTGCCGCGCCGCCTCCATGTAGGCATCGCCCAGGCGGAACGGGCTGACCTGATGGTCGCAGAGAAACTCCAGCGCGCCATTGGCCTTGAGCGTCACCGCCGGCTCCGAGGCCCGCAGCGCGTCGCGGTCGAGCCAGCGTACCTGGTCGGCCAGGTGCGGGATCTGTTTGACGATGTGCTCGGCGTACAGTTGGTCTTCTTCATCCTGGATGATGTACTTGAGCCCGGTGCGTTCGAACTTGAAGTCCATCCCGTGGCGCTCGATCAGCTCCTGGTGCAGCTGTGGATAAAGCGCGTTGGACTGCAGGGCGAAGTCAAAGAAGCACTCCGGCAGGATGTGCGGCGTGCTCGAGTCAACCACCACCGCCGCGCCGTTGGCCTCACGCTTGTTGCGCGAGGACATCATGCGAAAGAAGATCACCCCGCAGCCCAGTCCCACCGACTCGCCGATGGCCCACAGGCCGCCGGCCGAGGCACGGGTGGCGTTGCCCGGGCGCTTGCAGTCGATCAGGGCGATCTTCAGGTTGTGCCGCTTGGACAGCTGGTAGGCACAGGACGCGCCGATCACGCCGCCACCGGCAATGATGATGTCGTAATGCTTGTTCATGCTCAGGCCTCCGTGCCGAGTTGTTCGAATGCGGAAAATGGGATCGGGTCCACCGGGAAGCGCGGGCGCAGCCAGCCCACGTCCGGACGTCCAGTGGCGCTGCGCAAGCGGTCGCTGCAGTAGCCGACGCACATGCGCCCCTGGCAGTCGCCCATGCTTACCCGGGTACGCATCTTCAGGCTGGCCATGTCCTCCACGCCCTGCTCCAGGGCCAGGTCGATCTGATCGCGAGTGACGTTTTCGCAACGGCAGATCACCGTGTCGGCCTGGGGCAGCTGGATCTGCGCCGCGCCGCGCGCGGTGTAGCGTTCCACCCCGGAGCGGAAGCGCTTGATCGCCGCCAGCTTGCCGAGGAAACGCTCACGGCGCTCGATCGCCTGCTCGGCATCGAGCTTGCCCATCTGCTGCAGCATCGACACCGCGGCGATACGCCCGGTGAGCATTGCCGCCTCGCCACCGCGAATACCGGCCATGTCGCCGGCCAGGTGAATGTTCGGCTGGCTGCTCTGCTGCCACACGTTGCATTCGGCGCGCAGGTAGCCGTCCTCGCTGAAACCATGGGCCAGGCCCAGTTGCTGGCTGAGCTGGGTCCGTGGAATGAAACCGTAGCCCACCGCCAGGGTGCGCACCTGCTCGCGCTGGATGCGGGTCATGTCCGGCTGCCAGTCCTGGGTGTAAGGGGCAACCTGGACCTCCTGCAACTCGCCGTCACCCGTGGCGCCCACCACGCCCCAGCCATAATGCATGGGGATGCCGTTGAGCTTCATGTAGGCCAGCATGCTCAGGCCATCGAGGAACAGCTGCGGCTTGTTCATCAACGCCAGGCTTTCCTTGGCGATACGGTTGAACGAGCAGGCTTCGTACACGCCGGCTACCTTGGCGCCGGCGGCGTGCAGCTGGCAGGCGACCAGCGGCAGCAACGGCCCGGTACCGGCAATCAGCGTGCTGCCCAGTGGCTTGACCACGCCACTCTTGATCTGTAGCTGCAAGCCGCCGAGCAGGATCACACCGGGCAAGGTCCAGCCGGGGAACGGCACGTTGCGCTCGTGGCATCCGGCGGCCAGCAGCAGGTGCGAGTAGTCGATCTCGTGCAGTTGCTCGTCAGCGTCGAGGACCATCAGCCGTTGATCGTCCCCGCCCACCACGCGATGGTTCAGGCGCAGGTCGATGCGCTCGGCGCAGGCGGCGAAATCTTCATGCAGCTTGGTCAGGGCCTTGGTGTAGCGCGGCCCCAGGTAGCCCAGGTCGACACCCGCGCGCAGCGGGCCACGATAGACCACGCCACCGGGGCGCGAGGCCTCGTCGAACAGCAGGCAATCCACGCCATGTTCAGCCAGCTCGATGGCGGCGCCCATGCCGGCCGAACCGCCACCGACGATCACAGGACGAAGGCTCATGGATGGGCCTCCTCTTGCACGCGGTTGACCTCGGTCTCGATGCTCATGCCCGGCTTGACGATGGTCTGGCAGGCGCGACGCTTGGGACGACCATCGATCTGCACCAGGCAGCAATGGCAGACGCCCATGCCGCAGTAGGCACCGCTGAGCTGGCCATGATCGTTACGCGCCAGCTGGCGCAGGCCAACGGCGTTGAGCACGCTGAGTACGGTTTCGCCAGCACTGGCGACCGCAGGCAGGCCATTGACCAGCAGGGTCATTTCAGCGCCTTCCAATGGCTGGATATCGTGCTTTCGTTGCAGCGTCTGCATTTCCTGTCGTCCTTGATGACTGATGGGTCGGGCGACGTTAGGGCAAACAACGAGGGAAAACATTGATCCATGCCAGAGGCACGTTTAAGAAATGTCCTACAGCGACAGACGTACAATCGCGTAGGACAAGAGCGCTACAAATCCATTGTCGAACACTCAGAAATAAAAAGCCCCTGGCGGACCAGGGGCAATCGGTAGCCTTTGGGGGCTCGCAATATAGTTTGACACAGCCCCCCCCTGAAGTTCGCGGTCTCCAGCAATAAGACCTACCACTGCGATCGAATCATAGTTTGACACAAGCAGATGCCCCTTCGAAAAAGGGTACTCCGTTGCGCGGAATATAGTTTGACACAGACAGCGACAAGTCCGCTCAAAGCGACCTGGCCTGTGCACTTCAATCCCGTTCAGGCCATGTACCGCACGCCAAGTCACCCAACGCCGTTCGGTAACGTGGTGATCATTGAAGAGGCCCTGTGGGAGTACAATGGGCACAGGTGAACCAGTCGAGGCCCCTCATGACCCAATCAGCGCGCACGACGGTCAAATGCCAGGACCCTGGTGATGGCTCGGGGGATGTGATCGTGGAGTTACCCCCAGACATCCTGAAAGAGCTGCGCCTTGCCGTGGGCGACAAGCTCAGCATCGAGATTTTTGAAAGCGTGATCGTGCTCAGGCCAATCCGTGATCCTAATCCAGGCTAGCCGCTGACTGTGCCTGACCGGTCTCAGCCAAAGCAGTTTGCGCACGGTCCTCAACCATCTCGATCAATTCAAAGTGTTTGGGGAACTCGCGCTTAAGCCAGTCACTCGGCACGAAATGGTGATCTAGGTGCACAGCAGTGCTCTGACCATCACCAGATGCACAGAGCATCACGTTCATCTCAGTCTCGTCACCCGCCATCGCCGCCGGCACGAACACCACCCCGCCGTCACTCACACCGAAGGATCGTCGCCACTCGGGAAAACGCTTTCCATCTGGATTGGAAACGCAGAACCAGTGAATCTTGTTCATTTAGTCATTCTCGAATGGCAGTAAAGTGGAATACGGCAATTCGTCGCCTTCAACCGCGGCAAGCACTTGGTCAAGCACTGCGGCCGATGCATCAAGGGCTCCCAATATCACATAGAGCTCACTCATCAGGTTAGCTCTCGCCTGCCGATCAATACCAGCGTCCCCAGCGACCGTTTCAGCCGAATCGAAGGCTTTGTTCACGCTTGTCTCACCAATGAGGTAGCGGGCACCACAGCCACAGAGAAACGGATGATTGCCATTGTAGAAACGGTCTTTTGCCTCCCAGCCGTACAGTTGTGGATCGATGGGCTTGCCACATTTGGGACAGAAAGCGGGTTGTCCGTCGGTAAGGTAAAGCATGCGAGAAGATCCTTTCGCTGATCCTGAGGTAGGTCATGCCATGTATCGGTATGTCCGAGGCATTGTCATGCCGCACATTCCACCCTGTCCACGAAAGGTACAAATGTTCATTGGTCTGATTCCTCGGAGCGTATACGCAAGTAAATCAGGCCCCAAAGCGTGATATCACTGGGCTACAATCAGTCACAGCACTCACGCTCAGCCATCACGAACGCCTGATGATGCCTGGCCCGAAATATGGATATTTCAATGCCCACGTCTGCTGCACCCCGAACAATTCCAATTCTGTCCTCCCCGTCGCCGAGCAGTGGCCCTGCGCGCGGGCACCTTGGCGCGCGCCGCCGATAGGAACCACGACTGTCTATGAATTACTTCACCGATACGGCAGCCAACATCCTTGGCAATAAAAAGCTGCGCAGCCCCCAGATCGAGGCCTACATAAAGGCGCAGGAGCATTTCGAGAACTCCAACGAGGATGCGTTGATCGTCCTGCCAACGGGGACGGGCAAAAGCGGGCTGATTTCCATAGTGCCGTTTGGCCTGGCCAAGGGTCGTGTATTGATCATCACACCGGGCTTAGTCACGAAGCAGAGCATCCGAAAAACCCAGGATCTGCTGGAAGACAACTTCTGGATCAATTTCGATGTGATCTTCAGTGCCGAGGATCTACCGGTCACCTGCGAATTCACCTCGGACACACATCAGGCCAGCCTGGAACAGGCCCACTTCGTCTACTCGAACATTCAGCAGGTGTACAACGAGCGCGGGCAGTCACTCATAAAGCGTGTGGCCCCTGACTTCTTCGACCTGATCATCATTGATGAAGGACACCATGCGCCGGCGGGCAGTTGGCAGAAAACCTTGGCCCATTTTGCAAACGCCAAGAAGATTTTCGTAACTGGCACCCCGTTTCGCGGCGACAACCAGGAAGTGCCAGGCAAGCTGATTCACAAGACGCCGCTGTCCGAGGTGATGCGTGATCGGTATGTAAAATGGCTGAGGAAAGAGACTGTCAGTGCTCATGAGCTCTACTTCACAATCGCTGAACAGCCGGGGACCCGCCTCTCCAAGGAGCAAGTCCTCGAATACAAGGACCGGGAATGGGTAGAGCGTAGCGTCGCCCTGTCTCCAGAATGCTCAATGGACGTTATCGACCTGAGCATTCAGAAGCTGGATGAGCTTCGGAAAACCTCTCCAGACGTGCCCCACAAGATCCTCGCTGTTGGCTGCAGCATCACCCATGCCGAGGACCTGCGCACCTGGTATCAATCCAAGAACCTGACTGTGGCTGTCGTGCACAGCTATATGGAACAGGCCGATATCGCTGCGGCATTTCGGGTGATCGATAACCACCAATGCGATGTCGTCATCTCCGTGAATATGTTGATGGAAGGCTACGACCATCGGTATCTCACGGTTCTCGCGCTTTTCCGTCCCTACAGAAGCGAAAACGCTTTTGCACAGATCGTCGGTAGGGTCCTGCGGGCAATTCCGGACGAGGAAATCACGGCCTTTGAAATCGATAACAACGCCGTGGTGATCTATCACAAGGAGACCGGTCTGGATGCGATGTGGACGGCCTTCCAAACTGAGGTTGATCGGGCAAAACACCAACGGACCCGCGACTACACCATCACAGACGAGGACTACACCCGCAAAGAGCAGGAGCTGGGTGGTGTTTCCACCTCCGAAGCGTTTGTGAGTGACCGGGACTCCTACCTGGTAGACCTGGACTTCAACAAGATTTTTTCTGAGAAAAGGGCTGAGGTCGAATCCATCGCGACCCAGAAGGTTCAGGCGCTTGCTGGTCTCGAAGGCTACGACGCGGATGTTCTGGCACAGCTCAAGAACGTGTTCCTCAATGCTGAGACGAAGAAAGCGGCTCAGATCATTGACCCAAACCTTGTGGAGAAGCGGCCGGAGATCGCTCGCAAGCAGCTGCGCGAGATCCTGACGAAGAAGGCTCAAGACGAGGTCGCGACGCTGCTCAGCGACCTGCAGATCCCAGAAAAAGCTTCTACCCTTTATCCGATATTCAAAAACCACCTGCCGATGGTGAAACCGAACACACCTAATGACGGTATACTGGTGAGCTTTATCAACACCAAGCTGGCGAAGAAATTCGGCAGGGTTGCTGACCGCGACAATGGCTTGCTAACTAGGTCAATTGAGGACGTGGAAGTGATCATCGACGAACTGAGGAGAATGCTGAAATGAGTCTTGAATCCATCAAAATGCTGGTTGATGAGCTCTCGACTCTTCACGTAACCCGTGGCGTTCAGCCTAGCGAGCTTATCGACAATCTCTTCGAAGAGGACTACGTCGCGTCTTCGGCCCAAAAAACCTCTCAGGGCTTGGTGTTCGAGCTGACCTTCCAAGAGGCAGACGATGACGGTGCGTCGAGCAAGGTCACCATGCGCTATAGCTATGACCTCAACCGACACCTGGTGCTTGTGGAACAAAAAGTCGCGGCCAAGCGATTCAGCGTTCAATGGGATCGTGCCCTTGCCGTCCAAGAGCGGTTGGGCAAGCTTGAGGCACTGCTCGCTGAGCGGCTACCGCAGGAAAAGGTCGCCGCAATCCTTTCAACCATGCCCCAAGATTACATGGCATTAGCCCCTAGCCTGAAGCTGGTTGCCTAACCTGCCTTATTCTCACTGCGGCTGATCTTCATCCAGCCATGATCTCGCCGCAGTGAATGTGCTCGATACGCCGATAGGTCTCATACAGAGAGATCAGGTCTCCTTGAGCCATGATCTCTAGAGGAGTTCGCCCCTCAAAGAAGGGGTTGGAATTCTTGAAGCCTGGAAACCCCTTCACGTTATCCTGGTTGCTGAACGCAGCCCTCAAAAAGCCGTGGATGCCGATTACCAGTCCGATCCGCTGCTGCTGATCCAGATCTAGTCTTTGCCCACATTCCTGCCCTTGGGCAGCGCGGCGGAACGTCGACGGGGAAATTCGCAGAATGCTGCAGGCTTGCCCAGGAGTCGCTCGCCAGGCATCGATGATCCGGAGCGCGACCTTCAGACCGACCGAACACTGCTCCCTAGTAAGACGCTGGCTGTTGACCATGGTCTCAACTCCTACACTTTTCCCTTAGTTTACTGCTGAGCCTGCACGCGAGCAAAATCGCGGCCGTCATGTGCAGCAAAGAAAGTGCTCACCTCACGGTTTTTTTCGTGACCCCTTTTCTGGTCTATTGCGGTAGAAAGCATTTCCACCGAGGACCACATTGAAGCCAGGAGGCCCCTGCCAGTCCCGAGATACACCCGTAGACTTGAGTACAGCCTCGGGATCTACACCGTTCTTTTCGAAATTATCTAAATCCCACTCAAACAAACTGACGATTGCTTGAAACGCTGAAAAAGGGACAGTAGAGACAGCTCTAAGACTTCCTCCACCTATTGGAAGCTTGAGTCTCGTCATATCGTCGATGGCACAAATTATCCTCCTTAGTCGAAAGTGCCAAACAGATTCAAGCAGTGACTCTGCCTGCTGAGCGGCAAGAGGAAATCTACGCTTACGTATGGGTGTATCCCCCGGCAAGGACACAGGAAGCAGTTTTTGCAGATTACTGAAATTGACCCGCTTCTGGCCCCTAGAGATTTGGTACATGTCCTCCGCCCCCTTCAACAGGATGGCGGCAAATGCGCTGTCTCGGGGATCAGTGGCATCCTCGGACTCAGTGGGTGCTGGGGTTGGCGCAGTGAGCTTGCGCAGCAGCCAAGGTTTATCGTTCTCGTAAAGCCACTTGGTGGCCTTATAGGCGTTGCTCCAAAGATACTCCAAGCTGGCATGTTCTCGAATTGCCAGCAGGGTTTCGACTTTCTGACGAAACTTCTCCTCCTTGCCGGGTTTTGGCTTTTCATTCAGAGTACGTAACCTGACGCCTGCCACACCTTGGAGAATATGCTCCTTCTTCAGGGCATGCTCAAATTCTTCAGCGCTACCGAACAAGTGCTGCGCAATGATCAAATGCCGCGAAAGAGGCATATCCACTTGATTATTATGATGAGTAAACCTTATCCACTGGTTGTGTTTCCCTGCTGCATAGGCATTATCCATCTGCGAAAGGGATTCATCACCATACTTATCACGAATGCTATCGAATAGCTTCGCGGTACCCGCAAGACTCCCGTGTACGAATCCTCGTTTCTGGCACTGTCTAATATATGTTGAGCACAATGTTTCACTGCTGTGCGGCGGTATATTGCGCTGGAGGAGTTCATGTGCGAACTCTGAAAACTTCCTCTCAAGAGGAGTTCCCTTGTTCACTACCGCAGGTGTAAGCGCGCTCCAACCGCATACACACGGCTCGGAGAGGACTGGCAGCAACCGAAGCCTTCGGAAGAACGGCAGCGAGCATTTCGGACATGCATGCATCAGGGAATCACCATGACGCCAGCAGACGTACACACCAGGCAAATGGTGTGACCGATGCCAGTACGCATACCCCAGCTCAAGAAGGTCCTGCTCCACGCAGGAGCGGCAAAGCTTTGCCTTGCCATGGACCATTATCTCTCGACGAGGAACGCGGACAACCCCAGAGAAACTGAGGCCTGGAGTGGCGCTTACCGCTTCTTGACTTACGCCCAAAAACGGCCTGTAGGCGGGAAAGGTGGTATTCGTGCTGACGAGGTCATCCAGATTCCTCTCCGTGTCGCCGGGCAGCCTGGTAGCGAGCACGTCAATTTTCTTGGGCAGCATGCCTACGTTGAACGGCTCCGAGCCAAACAGGTCGCGGAAAGTCTCCCTGGCGGTTCTGTTGCCTGAAAGGAAGTGATAGCGCGTGATGCGAGAATGAAGCATCTCGTCCGGCATAGACATAGGGAAAAACAGAAGATCAGACATCGGTTACCGACTTACAAGGCAGGGCTCGGAAAGGACGCACATCCAGTGATCGGCATACTTGTAACACACTAAATCCTGTATCAGGGTCAGGACTTTTGAGAATTTACACAAGCAATAACGTCATACAGCCAGTCTGCTCTAACACTTTACTAGAAGATATCCATGCGTATTTCTAGCCCATACAAATCACGTACACGTCAGGCATTCCGAGGGCTGGAGGCTGATCCAACACGTCAGAATGCCCTCACACTTTCTCGAAAAAAGTACGCCTGCATATACGTTCATTTATAGGTGGCCATCTCTGGCCAACTCCCGAGCATTGCTAGAGAGTGGCCAGAGGCGATTAGCCTTGTCAGGCACTTCTCGCAGATAGCCTAGGGGCTACAGGGACTTAGTTTTTTCGGATATCAACGATCCTGGCAGTACTGCCCTCCATCCGGAAATCAAACGCTACCTTGTCTCCAACCTTCAAGTCATCGAGCTGTTGCGCAGAGGCTTTGAAGCCCATGGTCATAGCCGGCCATTTCAACGCCGCCACCGGTCCATGCATTAGGGTCACTTTGCCGCCCTGGGCGTCTATGGCCTTTACCGTCCCTTCAGCGTGAGCGGCAGGTGATGATTGGGCTTCCTTCATATCCATACCATCCATGGTCATCCCGGCCGTGACGTCTTGAGCTTGCGCGCCTGATGCGAAAGCAAAGAGCAATGCAATGCTGAGGTAGCGCTTATTCATCGGATGTCTCCTGGTGTTGAATCATGAGGTACTACAAGATCGCGGCGTCGGACCAGCCAATACGCTGCGGGAATCACGAAGAGGGAGAGCAAGGGGGCAGTCAGCATTCCGCCTACCATGGGTACGGCGATGCGGCTCATCACTTCGCTGCCGGTCCCACTGCTCCAGAGAATAGGTAGCAAGCCTGCAACGATAACTGCCACAGTCATCGCCTTCGGTCGGATGCGCTGCACCGCGCCCTCGCGAATTGCCTCCAGAAGCGCATCCTGCGTGCGCTCGCTATTGGCTTTCCTCTCAGCCCAAGCGTTATTCAGGTATATCAGCATGATCACCCCGAACTCCGCCGCGACCCCGGCCAAGGCAATGAAGCCAACGCCGGTGGCCACCGACAGGTTGAAACCCATCAGGTACAGCAACCACACACCGCCGGTGAGGGCGAAAGGCAGGGTGCCCATGATCAGCAGCGCCTCGCCCATGCGTCCAAAGGTCAGGTAGAGCAGGACGAAGATGATCGCCAGGGTCGCCGGCACCACCCAAGCCAGCCGTGCGTTGGCGCGTTCCAGGTACTCGAACTGCCCTGAATAGCTCAGGCTCATGCCAGGATTTAGCTTCACTTCGCGGTCAACTGCCCGACGGAGGTCAGCGACCACAGACGACAGATCACGCCCGCGTACATCGATGTACACCCAGCCAGAGGGGCGGGCGTTCTCGCTCTTGAGCATTAGCGGGCCTTCGGCAATTCCCACGCGGGCCACGGTGCCGAGGGTGATCTGGCCCCCTTGTTCGGTGTAGATCGGTAGCTGACGCAGGGCGTCGACTGAGTCGCGCCATTCGCGGGGATAGCGCACGCTGATCGGGTAACGCGCCAACCCTTCGACCGTCTCACCGATGGTTTCGCCACCAATGGCGCCGGCGACAATGGCCTGCACGTCGGCGATGTTCAAACCGTAACGGGCAGCAGCCTGGCGGTCGATGTCGAGATCGACGTATCGCCCTCCGGTCAAACGCTCGGCAAGGGCTGAGGTCACGCCAGGTACAGACTTCGCTACCCGTTCGATAGCCAAGGTCGTGCGGTCGATCTGCGCCAGGTCGCTGCCAGCTACCTTCACCCCGATCGGGCTTTTGATACCGGTGGCGAGCATGTCGATACGATTGCGGATCGGGGGTATCCAGATGTTGGTTAGGCCCGGTACACGTACAGTACGGTCGAGCTCCTCGACCAGTTTCTCGCTGGTCATTCCAGGCCGCCACTGATCCTTCGGCTTGAGCCGTACGATGGTCTCGAACATCTCCAGCGGTGCTGGGTCGGTGGCAGACTCTGCACGACCGGCTTTGCCGAACACACTGGCGACTTCTGGCACCGTGCGGATCAGCCTATCAGTGCGCTGCAGCAGCTCCGAGGCCTTTTGCGCCGACAGGCCTGGTAGGGCCGAGGGCATATAAAGCAGATCACCTTCATCCAGCGGAGGCAGGAATTCCCCGCCCAAATGGCTCAATGGCCACAGGCTGCTGAGCAAGATTGCCAGCGTGCCTAGCAACGTCATCCATGGCCGGCGCAGCACTACCTCCAACGCCGGGCGGTACAAGCGAATCAGCCCTCGGTTGAGTGGATTACGTTCTTCGGCAGGTAATGGTCCACGAATCCAGTAACCCATCAGCACCGGCACCAATGTCACGGCCAGCCCTGCCGCCGCCGCCATGGCGTAGGTCTTGGTGAACGCTAAAGGTGCAAACAGCCGTCCCTCTTGGGCCTGTAATGTGAACACCGGGACGAACGACAGGGTGATGATCATCAGGCTGAAGAACAACGCCGGCCCTACCTCCACGGCGGCATCTGTCATGACCTTCCAGTGCTCGGCACCACGCAGCACCTGCCGCGGATTGCGTTCGTGCCAGGCCTCAACCCGCTTGTGCGCATTCTCGATCATCACCACAGCGGCATCGACCATCGCTCCAATCGCAATGGCAATACCACCAAGGGACATGATGTTGGCGTTGATTCCCTGGTGGCGCATGATGATCAGCGCGATCAGTACACCCACTGGCAATGAGACGATCGCAACCAGCGACGAACGCAGGTGCCACAGGAAGGCGGCGCACACCAGTGCGACCACGATGAACTCCTCGATCAGCTTGTGACTGAGGTTTTCAACGGCGCGATCGATCAATTGGCTGCGGTCATAGGTAGTCACCAACTCGACGCCGGCGGGCAGGCTCTTTTTCAGCGTTTCGAGCTTGTCCTTCACGTGTGCGATGGCTTCCTGGGCATTCTTGCCGCTGCGCAGGATTACCACGCCGCCCACGGCTTCGCCATCGCCGTCCAGCTCCCCGATGCCCCGTCGCGCTTCCGGTCCGAGCTGAACCCTGGCTACGTCGCCCAGTGTCACTGGCGCACCGTTGGCGGCAAGGCGCAGGGGTATGGCGCGAAAATCGTCTAGCGTCTTCAGGTACCCCGAGGCCCGCACCATGAATTCAGCCTCGCCCTGTTCCAGCACGCCGCCACCCGTTTCCTGATTGGCCTTTCCGATGGAGGCTGCCACCTCGCCCTGGGTGATGCCGAGGCTGGCCATGCGCAGAGGATCAATTACCACCTGATACTGTTTGACCATGCCGCCAATGCTCGCCACTTCGGCGACATCTGGCACGGTCTTGAGCTCAAAGCGCAGGAACCAATCCTGCAGGCTGCGCAGTTGTGCCAGATCATGCCCGCCACTGCGGTCGACCAACGCGTACTGGTAGATCCAACCAACGCCTGTGGCGTCCGGCCCGAGTGCTGGCTTGGCCGTTGCGGGTAGGCGTGACTGAACCTGGCTGAGGTACTCCAACACGCGGGAGCGCGCCCAGTACAGATCCGTGCCATCTTCGAAAATCACATAAACGAAGCTGTCGCCGAAGGCGGAAAAGCCCCGCACGGTCTTGGCTCCCGGCACCGATAGCATGGTGGTGGTCAGCGGGTAGGTGACCTGGTTTTCGACGATCTGGGGTGCTTGCCCTGGGTAGGAGGTGCGGATGATCACTTGAGCGTCTGACAGATCGGGCAAGGCATCGATCGGCAGACTGCGCAGCGAAAATATCCCCCAGGCCACCAGAAACACAGTGGCAAGCAGAACCAGTATGCGATTGCTCACTGACCAACGAATCAGTTTTTCGATCATGGCTGGTTCTCCAGCGCATTGATCTGCTCGATGACCATGCCATCGTCGCGCTCGCGAATACCAAAGCGGATACGCTCACCCACCTTGAGCGGGGTAATCAGCGTGGGGTCAGCCACTGGAAAAGTCATGGTCATTCCTGGCATTTCCAGGGTGACGAAAGGCCCATGGGCAATGGTCAGCTGATTACCTTCAATTTGCACGATTCGACCGTCTGCTTCATGCAGTTCTGGCGGTTGCGAGGCGGCAGGTGAGTCCGAGACGGTGGTCGCCTCAATTCCTTTGAGGCTGGCTTCGGAGTCGATCAGGAACTGTCCGGATGCCACGACTTTTTGCCCGGCCTGCAGGCCTTTCAAGATGGCAACCTGGCCGCCGCTCTCCTGGCCTAGCACCACCTCCACTGGACGGAAACGGCCTTGCTCTTCGGCCACCATTACCAGGTCACGTTTGCCGGTGCGGATTACGGCCTCGGCGGGTAGCAGCAGGCTGTCATCGGTGTTCTCACCTGGGCGCAGCGCAACCTGCGCGGTCATCCCCGGCCTTAGTCGGCCAGCTTTGTTGGGCAGTTCAATACGCAGGCGCAAGGTACGGCTTTGCAGGTCTGCATCCGCGAGTAGAGCTGTCAGTTTGCCCAAAACGGTCTCGCCGGGATAAGCCGGTAAGTGGGCCTCTACTGCTTGTCCCTCGTGCAGCCCACTTGCCTGAGCTTCCGGCACGGCGGCTTCGAGCCACACATTCGCTATGCCATTAATGCGTGCCAGGGTTGCGCCAGATGCCAGGGCCATTCCTGGGCGCAGGTCTAACGCCTGGATTACCCCGGCGCTCGGTGCGACCAGTGTTACCTGCTTCTGCACCTTGCCGATGCGTGCGACCCGGTCGACCAGATCACCCGGCATTCCGGCCAGCAGCAAGCGCTGGCGTGCTGCGGCTAGTAACTGCGCATCGCCCATGTGGCGTATCGCGAGAAACTCTTCCTGCAGCCCAACCCATTCCGGAGCTAGTACATCCGCCAGAGGCGCGCCCTTGGCCACCACGTCCCCTGTGGCTCGGCCATAGGTGCGCTCAACGAAGCCTGCGGTGCGTGCCTGGAGCACACTGAAGTCCCGCTCATCGAAGGCCAGCACACCACTGACCTGCAGAGTGCGCTGCAGCCGGCCACGGCTCACCGTCGCCAGGCGCACCCCAAGGTTCTGCTGAACGCCTTGGCTGATTTGCACCGCTGGCTCTGCGGGGTCTGTGCCTTCTTCGGCGTATTTCGCTACCAGTTGCATGTCCATGAATGGCGACTTGCCGGGCGCTGGGAAGTGCTGCTGCGGGTACATGGGGTCGTACCAATACAACGGCCTCTGCTCTGCTGCTGTTGCGGGTGCTTGTGCGGGTTGGGCCGGATGTCCCAACCAGTAGCCTGTCCCGACGCCAATAGCCAGGGCGAGTGCGGTGATCAAACCGATAGCCCTGTTGTTCATGCACGCACCTCGCCATATACGAAGTGCAGGCGGGCGGCGGTCGCCGCTAGCTGCCCTTGCAGGTCTATATCCTGTAACCGTGCCTCGATGCGTTGACGCCGCGCTGTGAGCACCTCTTCTAGCGTCGACTTGCCTGCCCGGTAGTCGGCCAAGGCCAGGCTGACCCTTTGTTCAGACAGCGGAAGCAAGGTTTCGCTGCTACGGGTCACCGCCCGCTGCAGGCGTTGGTATTCCGCCAGATCAGCTTCGAGCTGCGCGGTGTGTTCACGTAGTGCCGCTTCCTGCTCGTCCTCCAGCTGACGTACTTGGGCTCGGCGAGCGGCGATCATCGGGTCTTGCCGCGAACCGCTGAACATCGGCAACTGAAAACTGACCTGGACACTGACCATGTTGCTGAATTCAGGCCCGCGGCGTTGGTAGTCGACCTGCCAGCCCCAATCCGACTTTTTCTCGGCGATAGCCTGCTGCACCTGGGCTTGCGCTTCACGGGTCATGGCCCCATAGGTGGCCAGTTCCGGATGGGCGTGCAGGGAGTGCAGGTAGTCAGGTGCGCGTACCGGCCACTGCGGAAATGCCTGCGCTTGTGCATCGGCGTCCTGTCCGATCCAGCGTTTAAGTGCGGCGCGGGCTTGGGTGGCCTGGGCGAGCAGCTGGTCCTTCTGCTCTTCCAGTTGTGCGGCCTCCTGGCCGGGGGCCAGGGCATCGGCGGAAGCGCCTCCACCAGCGGCCAGGCGCGCACGCACCGCCGCTGCCAGCAGGCGGTTTTCGCTGAACAGCATGTCGAACTGCTGCAGTTTGCGTTGCAGGGTGTATGCAGTAATCCAGGCCTGTGCCGTGGCGGCGCGCACTTTCAAGCGCTCAAACAGCGCTTCGGCATCCGCCCGCTCGACTGTGGCCTGAGCGGTTTCGACCCGCGCTTTGCGTTTGTCGCGATTGGGCACCTCCTGAGAAAGACCGACCACCTGCATGGTCATGAAGTCTCGGTTGGTACTCCAACGATCACTGCCGTCCACTGGCAGGTTCTGCACGCCGAGATTGAGTCGTGGATCGGGCAATTCACCCGCTGGCATAACTGAGTGGCGCGCCGCGGACGCCTGCTCCTGGCGTGCTTGAAGCGAAGGTGCGTTGCGTTCGGCGAGTTGCAGCGCATCGTCCAGAGTGAGCGAATTCGCCTGCGCCGATAGCGCCGGCAGCAGGAGTACCAAGGCGGCAGCAAGCATCCGCCCTGAATGGGAACATAGGGGAGTCATGAAGATGATTCCTCGAAAAAACCAGCGCATAGGCGCGTGTCATCGTTCAGCCGCCGAGGCAGAACAATGGTGTGAGTTTTACGAAGGAATCAGGCCCGAGGAGGGCGCCAGTGATCGGGGGGAGCCCTGGTTAGAAGGCTTTGACCGTAGGTATCGACGGGACGTGGAGTGGCGAAGGTGAGTGCGGGCTCGACCATGCTGACCTGCAGTGTGCTTGCAGTTCTACATTCCTGACCGACTTTACAGGCTTTGGATGAGTGTTGGTTGGGCTTTCCGTTGTCTTGATCCTGGCAACAATCGTGGTCCATGCCTGCCATCATATCCATGCCCTGAGACTGCATCGGGCATGGTTCTATGGGTGAGTCGATTCCCGCCATCCCATGGAGAGGAAGCGCGACCACGAGCATCAACATAGTTAGCAGTCGTAGGAATCGAATCATGATGGTCGAGTGTAGGCCAAAGCGGTTAGCGCAGCATTAACGACGCGTGCGATTGTTAGCCGTTCGGTGCGCAGCAGGAAAAACGAAATTGAATGCTGTAACCCCTTCGGACGAGGTGCACCAGACTTTTCCATCATGTGCTTTGACGATGGAGCGGGTAATGGCCAGACCAAGCCCTGCATTGCTAGGTCCTCCTTCTCGCCTTGCCGGGTCGGCCCGGTAGAAGCGATCAAAAATCTTGTTGATGTGTTGTGGGTCAATGGCGGACCCGCCGTTTTTGATCGTGAGGGTTACCTTGTCTGCTGCTTGCTGAATTTCTACCGAGATCTCGCTCCCGTCCGGCGTGTATCGCACGGCATTCGAGAGAACGTTGGATACAGCTCGATCAATCATGAGCCTGTCTCCGGAGATGATGCCTTTCCCTTGAAGCGTGAGGCGTATGTCGCGATCGTCGGCCAGCAACTGGTAGTACTCAAAGAGTTTGGCAACGAGGTCATGAAGCTGGATGTCCACCTGCTCAGGGATGATGAGGCCGTTGTCTGACTTGGCGAGGAAGAGCATGTCATCGATCATGCGTGACATCCGCTTCAGATCTTCCAGGTTTGAATACAGGTTCTCTTCATATGCGTCGACATCGCGCTTCCGGGACAGCACCACTTCGGTGTGCGTTAACAGGTTACTGACAGGCGTTCGCAACTCATGCGCGATATCGGCTGAGAAATTTGATAGACGAACGAAGGCATCTTCCAGGCGTGCGAGCATCCCGTTGAAGGACAAGATCAGTGTTTGCAGTTCGAGTGGTACAGGCTCCAGAGGGATTCGCTCTTGAAGTGACCTGGCAGATATGGACGTCGCAACCTTCGTAATTTGTTCGACGGGGCGTAGGCCACTTTTCGCGACCAGCCAGCCTATACCAGCACTGACCAACGCACTAATAACCAAACCAATCGCAAACCACCGTTGGAGGGTTTCGAAGAAGTGCGCATGGCTGGTGATATCCAGCATCAGCATGACGGTGCCGAGAGCTGGTTGGCCCTGGATCGCAACGTCAGCGGTGATACCGCGGAAATTATGGTATTCGTCCTGCCATTCCCACACCTCTTCCTTGCCAGCGCGCTTGTAGTGGTCTGGAATTTGTACGGCTTTGAGATCTGAAAATAGTACCTCACCCTGTGAGGTCAGCACCTCCGCCGTCAGATCCTGATGAGCACCCAGCAATGCGCGGAGTTGTGGTCTCAGCTCTTCCATTCCCGCTCCAGGTGCCTGGATTGACAGGATGTGTCTCGTTGACTCCAACTTCTCGGACAGCGCTTGTTCATCGAGCATGCGGAAGTGATGCTGGCTCAGCATGTTGAAGCTGATGCCCGCGACCACAAGAACAGCAATGACCGCGAACATGATCATCAGAGTCAGGCGCTTTACGAGCGAGGACCGGGCCAAAATCACTCCGGTGCATCCATCATGTAGCCCATTCCCCGAGCTGTGTGAATGAGCTTAGGAGCAAAGTCATCATCAATCTTTGCCCGTAGCCGTCGTATCGCAACCTCGATCACATTGGTGTCGCTGTCGAAATTCATGTCCCACACCTGAGAAGCAATCAGAGATTTGGGGAGCACTTCACCACGCCGGCGCATCAAAAGCTCCAGAAGTGAAAACTCTTTAGCGGTTAGGTCGATTCGCTTGCCACCTCGAGTAGCTCTTCGTTTGAGGAGGTCTACCTCAAGATCCGCCATTCTCAGGGTGGTCTGGGCTGCTGTGCTGGTGCCCCTGCGTAGTAAAGTCCGCACACGAGCGAGCAGTTCTGAGAAAGCAAAGGGTTTGATCAAGTAGTCATCGGCTCCCAGCTCAAGGCCCTTCACTCGATCATCCACCCCATCCCTGGCAGTCAGAAACAATACCGGGACGTCTTTGCCGGCTGCACGGACCATTCGCAAGACTTCCCATCCTTCTAGCCCCGGCATCATCACGTCGAGTATCAGCAAGTCATAGCTTTCGCTGAGTGCATGTTGAAGGGCATCGGTACCCGTGAGGACCCGGTCAACAGTGAATCCCGCCTCTGCAAGGCCCTGTTGTAAATAAGCACCGGTTTTCGGCTCATCCTCAGCTACGAGTAGTTTCATGTGCTCAGCTTCCAAAGGTGTACATACCCAGTGTGCAGCAAAAAAGCGAGCTAACCAGAAGCTGACGTAAAAGTAATGTTGGTATCAGCCAGCTGTCAGGGCCTGCCGTCTACGGTCATTGAAGACGGGCATTGCAATCACGCCTGCCGTTATCGGTAGCAATGGTTTCAAACCACCTGATGGAGATAATCCCGTGAAATCGATCAGACTTTTGCTTGTGGCTACATCTCTGCTGCTGTCGTCGGCCGTTTTTGCTGAAGGTGGGAGCGATCGGGCAATTGAGCGGATGCAGCAGCTTCGCGACAGAGCCGAAGCAGTTCTGGTGAAGGCGGAAAAAGCTGAACCCAGCCAGCGACATGTGCATATGAAAGAGCACATGACCATGCTTCAGGACCTGATGGGCCAATTGCACCAAGATCACCCCAAAGCGGGTATGTCCAAAGAAGATCACCTGGCGTGGATGGAGAAACACGACAAGATGGTTGATGACGTACTCGGTCAAATGGTTCGTGAACACAAGTTGATGATGGCGGACAAGGAGTGTCATCCATAGCCCAGGATTCGTGGCCGTTCCCCCTCTGCTCCTTTGGCCTATCGGCGCCCACACGGCGCCGTTTTTTTGTGGGCCGCATGAAGCTGACGGAACTGTAATGCCGAGCTCAGCTTTCTGAAAGCGCAGCCTGGCTAATGTGACCCCAAGGCTGAACTCCATGGGCCGCACAGTAATCCGCCGAGGAACAACAGATGAACTCGATCAAAGCTCTCGTAATGGTTATCACTTTTGGAATGGCTGGCCTTGCTCTGGCTGAAGGTGGTGGCGACCGTACCTTTGCGAAAATGGAGGCTGCCCGCCAAACCGCCACAGAGGCGTATCAGCTTGCACAGCAGAAGACCGACAAGGCGCCGATGGCAAGCCAAAGCCATAAACACGGGCAGCATGAGAACTGCTGATCCGAGCTTACAGAAATGTAATCACTCGGGAATCTTTTATGTGGCAGTTTCAAATCGCTTTCTCCCACTGTGGCTTGCGCTTTCGAGCAAGTCCATAAGACTTGTGGGACCCCCAAGGAAGCCGGGTCTGCGATCGAGCGGCCCGGATATCAGCGAATTATCTGACTGACTGGACACTACGGCATGCACAGCAAAACCACGAGACGATCTTTCGTCAAAGGCCTGGCCGCTACTGGATTACTGGGTGGACTGGGCATGTGGCGCGCGCCGGTCTGGGCTGTGACCAGCCCTGGCCAACCGAATGTTCTGACAGGCACCGATTTTGATCTCTACATCGGTGAGCTACCGGTCAACATCACCGGAGCAACTCGCACAGCCATGGCAATCAATGGTTCGTTGCCGGGGCCGATCCTTCGTTGGCGGGAGGGAGACACAGTCACGCTCCGCGTACGCAACCGCTTGAAACAGGACACTTCTATCCATTGGCACGGCATCATCCTGCCAGCGAACATGGATGGTGTGCCTGGTCTGAGCTTTCATGGCATCGCACCCGATGGCATGTATGAGTACAAGTTCAAGGTCCATCAGAACGGTACCTACTGGTACCACAGCCACTCCGGACTCCAGGAGCAGGTCGGGGTGTATGGCGCCCTAGTCATCGACGCGAAAGAGCCTGAGCCGTTCACCTATGACCGGGACTACGTGGTCATGCTCAGCGACTGGACGGATGAAGACCCTGCACGTGTGCTGTCCAAGCTCAAGAAGCAGTCTGACTACTACAACTACCATAAGCGCACCGTGGGCGACTTCGTCAACGACGTAGGCGAGATGGGATGGTCGGCTGCGGTGGCGGATCGGAAAATGTGGGCTGAGATGAAAATGAGTCCTACCGACCTCGCTGACGTAAGTGGTTACACCTACACCTATCTGATGAACGGCCAGGCCCCGGACGGTAACTGGACGGGCGTGTTCAAGCCGGGCGAGAAAATCCGTCTGCGCTTCATCAACGGCTCGGCCATGACGTATTTCGATGTGCGAATTCCCGGCCTGAAGATGACGGTTGTCGCAGCGGATGGGCAGCATGTCAAACCCGTTGCGGTCGACGAGTTCCGCATCGCCGTTGCCGAAACCTACGACGTCATTGTTGAGCCGGAAGACGAGCAGGCTTACACCATTTTTGCTCAATCCATGGATCGCACAGGCTACTCCAGAGGCACTTTAGCCCTTCGCGAAGGTATGCAAGCTGCAGTTCCGGCAGTTGATCCTCGCCCTCTCATTTCAATGAGCGATATGGGTATGGATCACGGCAGCATGGCTGGCATGGACCACGGCAAGATGGCTGGGATGGACCAAGGCAGCATGGCCGGTATGGACCACAGCAAAATGGCTGGGATGGATCAAGGCAGCATGGCCGGTATGGACCACAGCAAAATGGCTGGGATGGATCAAGGCAGCATGGCTGGTATGGACCACAGCAAAATGGCAGGGATGGACCAAGGCGGCATGGCCGGCATGGACCACAGCAAGATGGCTGGTATGGACCACGGCAGCATGGGAGACATGGGCGGCGCCATGCAGTCTCACCCAGCCTCAGAAACTAATAACCCCTTGGTCGACATGCAGACTATGAGTCCAACGCCCAAGTTGGACGATCCGGGAATCGGCCTGCGCAACAATGGACGACGTGTCCTGACGTATGCGGATCTGCGCAGCACGTTCATTGATCCAGATGGACGTGAACCAGGGCGCACCATCGAGCTGCATCTCACAGGCCATATGGAGAAGTTCGCCTGGTCCTTTGACGGCGTCAAATTCTCCGATGCTGAAGCCCTGCGCCTCAAGTATGGCGAGCGTCTGCGAATCACGTTGGTCAACGACACCATGATGACTCACCCCATCCACCTCCACGGAATGTGGAGCGATCTGGAAGATGAGGAGGGTAATTTCATGGTTCGAAAACACACCATCGACATGCCTCCAGGCTCAAAACGAAGCTACCGAGTAACCGCGGATGCTTTGGGCCGTTGGGCCTACCACTGCCACCTACTGTTCCATATGGAAATGGGCATGTTCCGAGAAGTCCGCGTGGACGAATGAACTGGAGATCCAAGATGAGCAAACCAATGAAGCGAAACGCCTTTTTCCTTTCTGCTGCGATGGCTGGTCTGTTTGCTGTTTATGCTCCTTCGTCGTGGTCCAGCGACAATCATGAACAGCACACCCAGAAGTCTGCCGATGCCGCGAAATCGAAGGGTTCTCAGGGCATGGATCATGACTCGATGAAGGGTATGGATCATGGCTCCATGAAGGGTATGGACCACGACAGCATGAAAGGTATGGACCATGGCTCGATGGAAGGTATGGATCACAGCAAAATGATGGAATCGCATGGCAGCGATAAAGCTAAGGCAGGGAAAGATGACCAATAGCCTGGTACGACCATCGCTGCTGGCATTGACCGTTTCATTCAGCTTGCTGGGTGCTGCGCCCAGCTTTGCTGCTGAGGAGATGGACCATTCGGCAATGGGGCACGGAGCCATGGAAATGGATTCCGCTCCTTCGGCTGACCCGATGCCAGGCATGGACCACGCTCAGATGGGCGCGAGCAAGCAGCAGAAGAAAGCCGCGCCCGTTGATCACAGCAAAATGAAACACAGTCAACCTGCGGCCAAACCTGCACACATGGACCACAGCAAGATGGACCATGGCAGCATGCAGGGGATGGACCATGGGGCCATGGATCACTCGATGATGAACCATGGCTCTGATGCCCCAACGACGACTAGCCGTACTCCGATACCTGTGCTGACGGATGCTGATCGCCAAGCTGCCTTTCCTCCGTTGGGCGGGCATCAGATGCACGACAGCGCGATCAACAGCTTCTTCCTGCTAGATAAGCTTGAGTACCAGGATGCAGACGAAGGCAGCGCGCTGGCTTGGGAAGCCTCTGGATGGGTTGGCGGCGATATCAACCGGCTGTGGATCCGCTCCGAAGGTGAGCGGACGAATGGCGTCACCGAGGACGCTGAGTTGCAGCTTCTGTATGGGCGATCCATTAGCCCATGGTGGGATGTGGTCGCTGGGGTGCGCCAGGATTTCCAACCAGGATCTCCACAGACATGGGGAGCTTTTGGTATCCAGGGCATGGCGCTCTATGACTTCGAAGCCGAAGCCACAGCGTTCATCGGTGAGAATGGCCAGACAGCTGCTCGGCTGGAGGGCGAATACGACATTCTCCTGACCAATCGCCTGATCCTGCAGCCAACCGCTGAAGCCAATTTTTATGGCAAAAACGATCCCGAGCGCGGGGTGGGTTCTGGCCTGGCAAACACCGAAGTCGGTCTGCGCTTAAGGTATGAGATCGTGCGCCAGTTCGCACCCTACGTCGGCGTCACCTGGAGCCGCTCTTACGGCAAAACGGCAGACCTGATCCGCGATGAAGGCGGGGATGTCGATGAAGCGCGTTTCGTTGCCGGCATTCGGATGTGGTTTTGAGAGCCTGACATGAAGAGAACAATTACAACGTTGGTAGCAGCAGGCGCCGTGGGTAGTGCGGCGGCGTTGGGGGCCGCATATTTTGGCCTGGTAAACGTCGGTGCTGATGATCCTCACTTCCCAGCCGTGCATGCTTTCCTCGCCATGGCGCGGGATCGCTCCATTGAAGTGCGCGCACGGGACATCGAGGTACCGAACCTAAAGGATGAAACCCTTATCCGTACAGGTGCCGGTAACTACAATGCGATGTGCATTGGCTGCCACCTCGCCCCTGGGGTGGATAAAACCGAGCTCAGCCAAGCGCTTTATCCGGCACCGCCCAATCTTGCCAAGATTGGTTCAAGCAATAACCCCGCAGCGGCCTTCTGGACCATTAAACACGGTATCAAGGCTACCGGCATGCCCGCTTGGGGCAAGAGCATGGGTGATCAGTACATCTGGGGTATTGTCGCTTTCCTTGAGCAAATGCCGCAGATGAACGCAGAGCAGTACAAGGCCCTGGTAACAACCAGTGGCGGCCACCAGCACGGTGGTGGAGAAAGTGAGATGCACAACCATGAGGGCCAGCATGGCGGCAATGAGCCAGACCATCATGGCAAGGTTTCCTCTGAGGCAGGGCATCACGATATGGAGCAGTCAGAGGCTCATCACTCACACTCGGCAGATTCCGAGGGTCACGAATCTGAGGGCGGCCATCATGATGCTACCGAGTCCTCTAGTGATCAGCATTCCAAACCAGGTTCGAAGACGCACACACACAAAGATGGAAAGGTACACACCCATGAAGGCTAACAGCCGCTTTCTCAGGTTGGCCGCCTTCGCGGCATTCATCGCGCTGCCGCCAGTCTACGCAGCCGTACCGACCACGATTGATGTTCATCGGGATGCCAATTGCGGCTGCTGTAAAAAGTGGATCGCACACTTGGAACAAAATGGCTTCAAGGTCATTGACCATGTTGAAACAGACATGAGTGCTGTGAAACAGAGCCTTGGGGTCGCACCGCGTTTGGCTTCCTGTCACACGGCAGTGATTGATGGGAAGTTTGTCGAAGGACACGTGCCAGCTGAGCAGGTTCGTGAGCTGGCAAACAGGGATGATCTGATCGGTGTCGCCGTCCCAGGTATGCCGGCAGGCTCCCCAGGTATGGAAGTGGATGGTGTCACTCATGCATACCAAGTCATCGGTTTCAACAAGAGCGGGCAGGATGTAGTGGTTGCGGAGTATCCAGGCCACTGATCGACAGTTTTCCCAACGCAAACGGCGCTTTCAAAGGCGCCGTTTTCGTTTGGATAGCGTTCAAGAGCTCAGTTCTGGCCGCGGCAATTGATGCCAGCTGCGCGGTATTCGAGAATGTTGAGCTTGCCTGTCGAGTCTTCATAGGTCATTTGCGCAGGCATCACATCACAGCTCCCCCGGTTCGAGGTCACAGCAATCACTTTTGCTACATCAAGCTCCATGCCGTAGCGGTAGTGGACAACCTCAGGCGGATTTTTACCGATGGAGGCTGCGTATGCGCGCATGGCCTGCTCATTCGCCTGAATCATCTTCCCGTGCAGGCGGTCGGACCCGCCCTCAGCCATTACGGCCGAGGAAGCCATCAGAATCAGTAAGGCGGCAATGCCGTTGAGAGCTTTCATGTTAGTCACTCCGATTTGGTGTGATTGAATCTTAGGGGGCAGCACCTGTCTCTCGGGTGATCTGTGGATTACATCTTTGTCAGCCGGCAAGCGGTGTCGAAAGACATTCTCTGAGATCTGGTGAAAGGCCAGAAAAGCTCATTCCCTGGGCGCAACATAGAACCTGGGACTACCCGAGATGCGATCCTTAGGGTTGAGGGCATGGTTTCGTGATCGAAATGACAAAGGAAAGGCGCCGTCTTTTTGACTTGCCTAAAACGCATTGATCAACTTCCGCGTGCCCAGGTACATGTGATATTAATTAAAAGTTGCCGCATCAACTCCTTAGGGATATGGCTCTCGAAAGATAGAGCATGTGGATAGCCGTAATAAACTGGCAGGAAGATCAGATAGATGTTGCGGACAGGCCCAAACGGAAGTTTATATTTGCAGCTTCTGGGTATATCTATGTAATCGGCGGACTGCTTTCTTCACTTACCATCTGGCTGATGGACGTGGAGCAAGATGAAAAGTGGATCGAACAGAAACCCATCATCTGGATGTTTATAGAGAGGTTCCAGGAAGCCGGCATTTGGGGGCTCACGATCATCGCCATCGTCATCACCGCTACCGCAATCGTGAAACGCATGGCTGATCCATGGGCTGTAGAGAAGCTGCAGTTCATTCTCGACGAGTATCAGGACAAAGTCTTTAAGAACCTCAATGCCCCTAAGGATCATAATAGAGGCACTCTATTCAAATTCCGTGAGAATCTTCTCTTCCGCCGCCACTGGCACATTTGCATTCAACTTGACCACTCAATTGCATTCGACTTGACCAGTCGTTGGCGTTGAGCGCAGCCAGGGCTTGCCTCATCACATCATGGCGTTGGCTCGAAGAAAATGCCGTCTCTGCACGGTGTGCTCATAACCCTTTTGAAAGGCGCACAGATCATCCAAACCGATACGGGATGTGGTCGCTACGGGCAGAGGGCTGCTGGATGATGTAAACCAAGCAATTGAGCAGAGTCGGCTAGCACGGCGCACTCCTGCTAGCCGGGCAGGAGATTAGCCTTGGTGGCCCATCGAGAGCCAAAGCGTAGTTTTATCCTCGTAATCATCGCGGCGGAGCGTTTCTAGTGAACCAAGGGCGATTCAGGCGTCCAGCGGCGTGAGATGTCCTATAGTTTTCTAATCAATTGGACGGGGCGAGCCATGAAACGGACAATCGAGGATGCGGTGCTTGCTGGCGACCTCCGGCTACTTGAGGCACTGTCAGCTTATCGGGCCTTTAAAGATGCTGACGAGGGCGGAGCCCCAGCAAATGAGGTTCGCCGACTTTGGATTTTGGCCGAGTCGCTTTACCATGCGGTGAACGATTTCCAGCTTCTCGTTGCCGTCCCACCACCCTCAACCGTTCACTGAATGGGGAGAGCGCATGGTGTCCAACGTGCCACTTCTTCCCGACTACCCCATGTAAGCTGGCAGATCATCCAGAACCGATCTGGGATATGGTTGCTATGGGCAAAAGGCCGCTGGGGTATGTAAGCGGGGTGCCAACTGCGTAGAGAGGCAAGCAGGTTGTGAATTCATAAGGCGATACTCAACAACCCACCCGAAATGCCGCTGCCGAGTACGACCAACCAAGGTGGCAGCTTCCAGAACACCAAGGCAACCAGCGCCATGAGGGCCAAGCCGAAGTCCTGCGGAGCGTGTATCGCACTCGTCCAAACTGGCTGATAGAGGGCGGCGAGCAAAAGACCGACTACAGCTGCGTTGATGCCAAGCAGTGCTGCCTGCGTGCGTATATTACGGCGCAGATGCTCCCAGAACGGTAAAGCGCCCACCACAAGTAAAAATGAAGGTGCGAAGATCGCCAGCAGGCAAACCAGACCTCCTGCCCAGCCATTGGGCTCTTGGCTCATCGAGGCACCAAGAAATGCCGCGAAGGTGAATAGCGGTCCAGGAACCGCCTGCACGGCGCCATAGCCTGCCAAGAACACATCGTTATCGACCCAGCCTGACGTCACGACTTCGGATTGCAAGAGTGGCAGCACGACATGTCCGCCCCCGAAAACCAGCGATCCGGCACGGTAGAAGGCATCCATACTCGACAGCATCTGACTTGGTAACCACGTAGCCAGAAGAGGTAGGCCGAGCAGCAGGGCAAAGAACAAAGTCAGCCAGCACAGGCCAGCGCGGCGTCGGATGCCAATGGGCAGCGACTCATGGGCTCCGCACGGTTGCGGCTTGAATAGCAGCACGCCAATGACTGCGGCAAGCGCAATGACCCCTATTTGCGCCAAGGCGGATGGGAGCAGCAATACCAAGCATGTCGATGCTGCCATGATAGAAATACGTGGCACATCAGGACACAGATTGCGTCCCATACCCCACACCGCTTGGGCGACTACTGCCACAGCTACTACCTTCAAACCGTGCAGCACGCCAGCCGGCAGAGCATCGCCATAGTTGGCAATGCCAAATGAGAAGAGGATCAGGGCAATCGCCGAAGGTAATGTGAAGCCTAACCATGCAGCCAGTGCGCCGCCATAGCCGGCGCGTGTCAGCCCCAGTGCGATACCAACTTGGCTGCTAGCAGGACCTGGTAGAAACTGACAAAGGGCAACCAAATCTGCGTAACTGCGCTCGCTTAGCCATTGCCGACGAATCACGAACTCATCCCGAAAGTATCCCAGATGAGCGATTGGGCCTCCGAAAGAGGTCAGACCCAAGCGCAAAAAAATTAGGAAAACAGTCCAGCGTGAACTTTGGGGAGTATCAGTGATGCTTGTTTGATTCATAATAGTCTGATCCAACATAACAATTCTTCGTCGCTGGCATGGCGCATCGGTAGTCGGCTAGCTATGCCATCGAATGCATCCGCCTTGAATAAGTGATCAGTGGGTCTGCTGTTTCATTTCGTGGTGTCTGGGCAGTCCTATCGAGATGAGCGCGGCGGTCAATACGAACATGCTGGAAACCCACAAGCAAGCCTCCAACCCATAGGCCTGAAACACCCAACCTGACAGCAGGGTGCCGACCAAGCGCCCCAGGGCGTTGGACATGTAGTAGAAGCCCACGTCCATCGAAACGGTTGTTCCATCAACAAGACGCAGGGGCCGGCCCCTCCAGCGCCATGACGAGGGGGCTTGATCACTGATCGATGAAGCCGTGTGACGAACCAGTGTTGAGACCATCTCCACCGGTAGGCGCTGTCTGGCTCTGCAGAAGGCGCCTGTACGAGTGCTGTTGGGCTTCATACCGTTGCAGGATCGCTTGATGGAAAAGTCATTGACCGCCTGCTGGCAGCAGCGATCAGCATTCATTGCTTGAGCCAGGAACATCGAGAGCTTTTCAGTCGGTGGGAATAGGCGCTCTCGATGTGCTGGCAACGATGACTCGACACGCTTTAGCAGTTCGGGGGCCATGAGGAGATCAAAAAATGCCTGAGCGTCACTGGTCGAAACATGGTGGCGGAAACGCTGCTGTTGATGCTGCAGGATTTGACGTCTACGATCCATTCTGGGCTGCGTCCTTGGCTTAATGGTGTGTGTTCGCAACTATCTGAAGTTATCCACCGTTTCCTAACTTCTAAGCGCACCAAGACTGGCATTCTTGAACGAATTCCCGTTACCAGCTGATTTGAACCGTGCGTGCACCACCTCGTGGTGAGGCACGCATGACTCGCTGCCTCCCGCATCTTCTCTAATCACTTCCTTGGCCTGATACAGGCGGTGCGATACAGCGCCGATTGGGTCACACGTCGCTCCTCGGCCACCAACTTCGCCTCCGCCCACAACAAACGTCGGATATGAAACTGTTCGGCAGACTCACAAACCTGTTCCAGTGCGCTCACACAGAGCGGAAGCTTGGAGACCTGTTTCTCGAAGCGTGACTGAGCATGCAGCTCCCGACCAATTCGGGTACGTGAGATCCAGACAGGTTTTCCCAACCCCTCGTGAAGCCGCCGTGCACAAGCTCGAATCTGCTCGGCAAGTCGCACATCGAGGGCAGCAAAAGCGTCGGCGTTGTCTGCTCGACTTGCGTGGATACCACCGTATTTCGCTATGCAGTCTGTAAGCCAGGCCCGGTCACGTCGGTATAGCCAGGCATAGTCCCGGCATCGGTGTGCATGCAGGTACCCATAATCCTCCTGAAAGGCCGCCCTGCGCTGCGAGCGCTCGCGTAAAAACCTCGCTTCACGCCATCTACTCGGACCGCCTTCGACGGCTCGGATGGTTCGATAAACGTAGACACTGGATACACCCAGTGCACTGGCGATCAACTGCGCTTCGTTTCCAGTGAGTGCCAGCTTCCAAACCGCTTCCGGTAAGCCACTCAGCTCCGAAGTTAAGATCGTTGATGATTGCATTTGCGGTGAATGCGCATCTAATGCCGATGGGGGCGCATCCGCAGGAGGCGCAGGCTTTTCGAAACCTGAAATGCGAGCCAAGTCAACCTTCAAAGCGCAGGCCAGCACAATGTATTTGAGCGGGTGGTGAGTACCTCTAGGCCTTCGAAGCAGCTTGGTGACCCAAGTAGCGGGTAGGCCCTCCGGGGCCTCTCGAAGAACTGCATACTCCCAGTCGACCGGAAGTTCTTGGAAGAAACCTGCCATGTACGCAGCCAAACACCGCAGGTCCAGCCGCTGTGCCGCCCCACAGGTCAGATCCAAATCAGCAGCCCCTTGAAGGAGGCAACCACGCACTGCGGGTGCAGGAAGGGGGCCGAGCTCCGCGTTCAGCAGCTCAAGTGATTGCGATGCGATCTGCTGCAGCGCAGGTCGGTTCCCGATGGCAACGTCGAGTTGAATTGAGTGAGCTTGCACGCCTTCATCGTCAGGCAGGTTGAGCTGTCGAGAGTTGCGGCTACTCCAGCCCGGATCCAGTACCTTGAGCAACTGCCCATCGTGGGGGCATACCAAGACACCGGGAAGTAGGTGAACCCGATGCCAGTATGCCGCGCCGAACTGATGGATGTCCTCATCGAGGCACTCGGGACAGAACCGAATCCTCGACGCGTATTCAACCCGGCTGGCATTTATGCCCAGTTTCAACATCAACCCTCTACCATCCCCGGCCATTGCGGCATGCGCGTGCTCCAGCTGGCTGCTGGTGAGAAAGGGGGCGTAGTAAGGCAGCAGGGTGTGACGCTTGATGATTTGAGCCACCGACAGATCCAAACCGCGAGGAAGTGACTCGACCAAATCGCCTAACCTACTTGGAAACGCTACGTTCTGCGTGAACGACGCGGCAGCGTCCTCTCCAGCGAAAGCAGCTTTGCGGCTACCTCCACCGCAAAGCCGAGCGTAGCGAGAGAGGACGCTGTGAAGTGTCTCGTCAGGGAACACCGCCGGGAAGAAATGGAATTTCAGCGCCATTCCACCACCTTCGATTCACGATTTGCGGTAGGCCGGTGAAAACTCAAAAAGGTCAGTGCTGATCCAGCCGGCGGACTTCAGAGCTGCCAAGCTGTCTGGCTGCTCGCTCAGTGCTTTCGCTTCCGATGTCTCCACCGCGATAGCTGCTGGAGCCAATGTTTTCGTAACAGCCGCTGGAGGGGCGGCCTCTGGCTTCGCGTGTGGCTTCACGCCCCGAAGCAAGGCAAGGCCCTCAGATCGCGGAAGCCCATCGAAGGACATCATGTCGATCAACTGCTCCTCGATCGGAAGCAGGTCGTCGAACTGCCTCATGCGAGCAGGATCTCGGCTGCGTAGAGCTGACAGCGCTGGCTTGAGAATCTGCATCTTGGTGCTGCTCACCTTGGCGATTATCTCGGCACTCAGGCTCTCGGAGCCGCTTTGAATAGCATAACGCTGGCTGAGCACCAGAAGCTTGACCAGAAAATCAGTTACGCCTTGAGTGTGCTCGTAGAGCGCATCAAAAATCTCGGGCGTAAGCTCAACCGTCTGCTTGCACCACTGATAGCTCCAGAGGTTCTCAACTAGGATTTGCCATTCTTCATTGTCCTTCTCGAAGCGCTTGAATTCGACCATGCCGCCGCCACAGCTGCGCCTGGCAACCCGCATGACGTCCGAGAAAAGGCTGATCATCGAGTTCGTACCGATGAAAACGACAGGGATGCCGATGTTGTTCACCAGGTGGAGGAAGAAGTTCAACATGCTCTCCTTGCCGCCCGATTTCGCCAGATGCAGGTTCTGCAGCTCATCAATGAGCAAGGCACCTATGTAGAACGTGCTGGCGACCTGCTCCATCTGCTGCAGTGCATCGTTGATATTCCGGTGCCGATGTCGCTTGTGATAGTCCTTGTCACCCAGTGCCAGACCGACCGCGTGGAAGAACTGCTGACAGAACCCACCCAAGGAACCATCCCGCGGACAATCAAGTTTGAGCCACGTGATCTGAGTGTGGACGAACTGATTGCCCTCATAACGCTCATGCCGAATCGTCTGTGGATAAAGACTTAAAATGGCATGGAGGGCAGTAGACTTCCCAATGCCACTCAGGCCCACAACACTGAAGGAGTCAGCTGTTGACCTGAAGGAGTCGTGATAGCGCTGAGCCCCCGACAACGAATGCAGGTGCCTCACCGTGTCGGGTGAAGTTGGATTGCGTCCTACGTATCCGCGGCGGATCAGCAGAGAAAACATGGACTCCAACTCCAGATGTAGCAGGAACGGCTGCACCACCGTCCTCAGTCGCTCAATGCAGTGGATCCGTGTTGCCCCGTCGAGTTCGAGTTCTTCAGGTGCTACCGGCTGGGGAAAATTCGAAATCAGCTCGATGGCTGTCGTTTCTGCAAGAATTGGCGGCAGCGCTTCGATCAACGGATTCCCCGCATACTCCGAGATAGCCTGCTTCGTGTAGCTAGCAAAAGTCTGTGCGCCTTTCATTGGGTCTGTCCTGGCCGACGTCTTTTGAGCAGATCAATAATCTCTGCGCTGCGAGGCCCCGCGTAAGAGTCGTGCGCGGTGGGAGGGGTATCTGCGGCAGGCTGAACTGGCTCGGCACGAACACCATCTGGGACAGTCGCGTTTTCGCGCTCCAGAGTCCGCTCCTCAGCACGATTCTCGCGGATGTTGGCCACTGCCCCTGCCTTGGTGCTGGGTGCAGGTTCAAGCTTCTGCTCGGCCTGCGCATTGGTGATGATTTGTTCCACGGTGTCGACCAAGCCCACACGGCTCTCCAACTCCGCACGTTTGTGAGCTGGGGGTGTCTGCCGATAGGCCTCCAGAAGATCGTAAATCTCGTCCGAGCGGTAACTCGCGTATTTGATATCCGAGCGGCGAAGGTCACAGCGAACAAATTGCTTGTTCGGGCCATGGATCCAGATGTGCGCTGCCGAGTTGGGATCGAATCGGCAGTCGATTGACCAGACCCCATTACGCCGCGCTTTGGCGAACCAATTTTCGTTGATCACCATCTCGCAGACATAGTGCATTCCGCGGAAAATGACCCCACCCTTTTGGACGGTGGCTCGTTCACGAGGCAACAGATGGAGGTAGATCAGTTCGTCAGGCCGATTGTTGGCCTGGATCAGGTCATTCTCTGAAGCCCAGTTCCAGATGCCGATTGGGGTCGGCTCAACCCCATCGTTCATCATCGCCTGGGTCAGCCGGTCTGGTTGCCGGTGATGGCGGTTGTAGTGCAGGACACACTCAATGATGATCCGAGTGAACTCCTTCAGGTTCAGCGTGGCATCGAGGCGATAATCACGCTGGCCTCGTTCCTGTTCACGCGCGGCCACACCACCCGGTAGCCACCTGATACCCGTTAGGTCATTGAGGATGCCAAATCGGCTCTCGACCATGGATTTCCAATCGGGTCGATACGGCGGAGCGGTGCCCATTTCGATGCCCAGGCCAGTTGCCAATCCCTCCGATGCCAAAGACAGCATCTCGCCTCGGTCGGCGTAGATATTGTGTGGCAGGTGGTGGCAGTTCCACTCCTCGGGAGTGATTTCAACATCGTATTGCGCGCAGAAATCTACCTTGGAGGTGAACGCGTTGAATAACGCCTGTCGAGCGCCATTCCAGCTTGGCCCCTCTAACCCGACATACAGTCCGACAATCATCCCCGAGAAGCTATCCACGACGATGTACACCACTGGCCGGCCGATGAGCATCCGCCTGGAGTAGCTGTTGACCAAATAGATATCAGCAATCGTCGCGTCGATCTCGAACTGGTGGCAAGGCCCTCTGAGCCAATCTCGAACGGTACCGGAAAGCGGGCGACAATCCTTGAGCCACTTTGTCAGCCCCTTACGTCCTCGATCAGTTTCTACCTCATCAAAAAATTGCTTCCCCCAATAATCAAACTGGTTGAAATTTGGGAGTTCGGACTCAGGAAGCAAACGAACTCGATTTTCTGCATCCTTAGAAATATCTTTCATCGAATAGAACTTTTTAAGCATTTTGTCGTAAGCACTACGGATTGTAGACGTCTTATTTTTGGTATAAAGCGAGTAACCTATACGAATGCAACGCTTATCTGTAACGCTGAGTAACTTGGAAGGCGGAACAAGCACTCCTTGAAACTTTGGCTTTGGCCCTGGGCGCTTGTCAGGAGTGTAATTACGGTTTGGCACACCAACCGCCGAATAATTTTTTAGAAGTGCATTTCTTATCTGGCCATAAAACCAGTATCTGTACAGGTGTCGGTAGATTGTCTTCCGCTGTATACCTAACTCTGCGGCCCTGTTACCGACTAACCGTCCCATTTCGCCACGAACGAAAATCTGCCCTGGATAGGCCGGATCCAACAGCGGGGCAATTACCGCCCACTTTTCATCCCTGTCTCGCTTGGCGGTGTCTTCGAGGTCATCCTCAAGGACCAACATGAACTCCGGCACGGCCGTAACCACTGACTTGGTGTCGCCAGACTCCAGTGATATTTTCAACTCCTCAAGCCCCATGGGGTATGGCTTTCCAGGGGGATCAATCAGGTTCATAACGATCACGGCATCGTGTGCCTCATCGATGTGAATTGCCCTCACCATAGTAGAAAACACAGAGAACTCTGTGACGGGTTCGAATACGTCATTTACTGAAATATTCATGACGACCTCTCCCTCAGTGAACTCAACTCAGTTGGATAAACGATGTTTAAAGCAGGTAACGGCGAAGTTAGGTGAAGAGGAACATTGAACAGATCAAGACGGATGATTTTACGCCATATCAGGTTAAAGAAGATGTCCCGCGTCTCCGCATACGGGATAGACAAACGCTTGGAAATTTTCCTCAGGCACTCTGCCGTCGTCGCCCAGGCGTAAGGTTTGCTAGCCTCTAGAAGCTCAAGAAACTCCGAATGCAGAGATGAATTCATAAGAGCACGAGGCAGTTGAGCATATCGCCTTAGCAATCCAAGGTTTTTTATCAGATCAGGCGTGAAATCCTCTTCTGTGACGATACTCCAGTCCACTCCTTGGCTCATCCAGAATCGTCTTTCAACTTCTAATTTTTCCAGCGTCCGAAGAGCGTCTTCGCCCACCAGGTCCTTTTGATATTTGATAGTTCTAGCGACAGATTTAAAGTCTCCATTTGGCTGTTTAACGGTCAACAGGAAGTCAGTCGTCATAACCAGTGGAACGTTGGTCTTCATGTACCTTGGGTAACGAACACCAATTGCACTTGCGATTGCCTGGGGGCTTTCAATAGGCAGCAGTGGATACTGCTCGCGGATATCCACAACGTTTTCAGAGAACTCGAGGACCAGAAGGTAAGCCCGTTCAAGATCGGAAAGGAGATGATGCATGCGCTCGATTTTGACGCCTTGAATCTTCCAGGAGCGACCAGTGGAGGGCACATCCTGCACACGTAACCAAGGCATGTAGCCGACTCCGGCGCCTGCTCCAAATCCATTTGCGATGTGCCGATCAATATCCTGCTTCGATGAAAATCTACGACCGCGCAACCCCACCTCCTCAGCCCAACCGGACCGCTTCACCTCACTCACAAAAAATAGTCCTAGGAAAAAACCGACCTACCGATCGGCCCATCGATGGGATTCCTACACTACTCCCGCTGACAAGCGAAGCGGCTGATCCGGACCAACGGCTTGGTCCAGAAACGGAAAACCCCCGTAAATACGGGGGTTTTCGCGTTGTGTCAAACTATAATTGGTCGTGTCAAACTTTAACCTTTTGTGTCAATCTATAATCCGTGCAACCAGCCTTGCTTCGACAGCCGTGGGGTTACTCCACCGTCACCGACTTGGCCAGGTTACGCGGCTGGTCGACGTCGGTGCCCTTGAGCACGGCGACGTAGTACGACAGCAGTTGCAGCGGAATGGTGTAGAGGATCGGCGCCAGCGCATCGTTGATGTGCGGCACGTTGATCACATGGGTGCCCTCGCCGTTGCTCATGCCGGCGTGCTCGTCGGCGAACACCACCAGCTCGCCGCCACGGGCGCGCACTTCCTGCAGGTTCGACTTGAGCTTCTCCAGCAGCTCGTTGTTCGGCGCCACGGTCACCACCGGCATGTCGTTGTCCACCAGCGCCAGCGGGCCATGCTTGAGCTCGCCTGCCGGGTAGGCTTCGGCGTGGATGTAGGAGATCTCCTTGAGCTTGAGCGCGCCTTCCATCGCCACCGGATACTGGGCACCGCGGCCGAGGAACAGGGTGTGGTGCTTGTCGGCGAACAGCTCGGCGATCTTCTCGACCACGCCATCCATCGCCAGCGCTTCGCTCAGGCGGGCCGGCAGGCGACGCAGCTCGTCCACCAACTCGGCTTCGACACCAGCTTCGAGGGTGCCGCGCACCTGGCCGAGGGCCAGGGTCAGCAGCATCAGCGACACCAGCTGGGTGGTGAAGGCCTTGGTCGAGGCGACGCCGATCTCCGGCCCGGCCAGGGTCAGCAGGGTCAGGTCGGATTCGCGCACCAGCGAGCTAATGCCCTTGTTACAGATCGCCAGGCTGCCGAGGAAGCCCAGCTCCTTGGCGTTGCGCAGGGCCGCCAGGGTGTCGGCGGTTTCGCCGGACTGCGAGATGGAGACGAACAGGGTGTCCGGCTGCACCACCACCTTGCGGTAGCGGAATTCGCTGGCCACTTCCACCTGGCATGGGATGCCGGCCAGGCTTTCCAGCCAGTAACGGGCGACCATGCCGGCGTGATAGCTGGTGCCGCAGGCGACAATCTGCACGTTGCGCACCTTGGCGAACAGCTCGGCGGCCTGTGGACCGAAGGCCTGGACCATCACGTGGTCCTTGCCCAGGCGCCCTTCCAGGGTACGCTGCACCACGGTGGGCTGCTCGTGGATTTCCTTGAGCATGAAGTGGCGGTAGTTGCCCTTCTCGGCGGCTTCGGCGCCTTCGTGGTACTGCACCGTCTCGCGCTGGACCGGATGACCGGCCTGATCCCAGATCTGCACCTGGTCACGGCGGATCTCGGCGATATCGCCTTCTTCCAGGTACATGAAGCGGTCGGTGACCTGGCGCAGGGCCAGTTGGTCCGAGGCCAGGAAGTTTTCGCCAAGGCCCAGGCCGATCACCAGCGGGCTGCCGCTGCGGGCGGCGACCAGGCGGTCCGGCTGGCTGGCGCTGATCACTGCCAGACCATAGGCGCCGTGCAGGCGCTTGACCGCGGCCTTGAGCGCGTCGGTCAGGTCGGGAATGCCCTTGAGCAGGTGGTGGATCAGGTGGACGATGACTTCGGTGTCGGTCTGCGAGACGAAGACATAGCCCAGGCCCTTGAGCTCTTCACGCAGCTCTTCGTGGTTCTCGATGATGCCGTTGTGCACCACCGCCACGTCGTGCCCGGAGAAGTGCGGGTGGGCATTGGTCTCGGTCGGCGCGCCATGGGTCGCCCAACGGGTATGAGCGATGCCCAGCTGACCGGCCAGCGGATCGGCGCTCACGGCGCCTTCCAGCTCGCTGACCTTGCCGATACGGCGGCGACGCTCGAGCGCGCCTTGCTGGTTCAGGACGGCCAGGCCGGCGCTGTCATAACCACGGTATTCCAGGCGCTTGAGGCCTTCGATGAGGATGGCTGTGATATTGCGCTCGGCAACGGCACCAACGATTCCACACATAAGATGTTGCTCCTAGCTGATAGCGGCGCAGATAAGGGTGATGCCGCGGGCTTGAATCCGGTCGCGCGCCTCGGCGGGCAGGCGATCATCAGTAATCAGGGTGTTGACGCTGCCCCAGGGCAGCTCGAGGTTGGGGATCTTGCGACCGACCTTGTCCGACTCGACCATGACGATCACCTCGCGCGCCACCTCGGCCATGACCCGACTCAGCCCCAGCAGCTCGTTGAAGGTGGTGGTGCCACGCTCCAGGTCGATGCCGTCGGCACCGATGAACAGCTGGTCGAAGTCGTATGAGCGTAGTACCTGCTCGGCCACCTGGCCCTGGAAGGACTCAGAGTGCGGGTCCCAGGTGCCACCGGTCATCAGCAGCACGGGCTCATGCTCCTGCTCGCTGATGGCGCGGGCCACGTGGAGCGAGTTGGTCATCACCACCAGGCCTGGCTGGCGCCCGAGCTGTGGGATCATCGCTGCCGTGGTGCTGCCGCTGTCGATGATGATGCGTGCATGCTCGCGAATGCGATCGACCGCTGCCCGGGCGATGGCCTGCTTGTAGAGGGACACCGGCTGGACCGTATCGCCCAACAGCTCCTGGGGCATGGTCACCGCGCCACCGTAGCGGCGCAACAGCAGACCGTTGGCCTCCAGGGCGTGGAGATCCTTGCGGATGGTCACTTCGGAAGTTTCGAAACGCTTGGCCAGGGCATCGACGCTCACCTCGCCCTGCTCGTTGAGCAAGGCCAGGATGTTGTGGCGGCGCTGAGGGGTATTTCGTTTCGACATGTCGGCTTTAAGTTTCGATTCGAAAGATAAGTATTGCAATCAAAACCTAAGATGGACGATTCGTCAAGTTTATCTCTGCTTCGGCACGGTCCCTGTAGGAGCGGCCTTGTGCCGCGATGGGGCGCGCAGCGGCCCCAATGGAATTCACCTTGGCACCCAATAAAAAGCCGGCTTATTCACATAAGCCGGCTTTCGATCGAAAGCGCTGTGGATAACTCAGCTCTTCTTGATCTTCTCCGGCCGCTTCCAGCCTTCGATGTTGCGCTGGCGCGCACGGGCCACGCCCAACTGCCCGGCTTCAACCGTCTGGGTGATGGTCGAGCCCGCCGCGGTAGTGGCCCCCGCCTGGATTTCCACAGGTGCCACCAGCGAGTTGTTGGAACCGATGAACACATCCTCGCCCATCACCGTACGGAACTTGTTGGCGCCGTCGTAGTTGCAGGTGATGGTGCCAGCACCGATATTGGTACGGGCACCGACCTCGGCATCACCCAGGTAGGTCAGGTGACCGGCCTTGGCGCCCTCGCCCAGGTGCGCGTTCTTCAGCTCGACGAAGTTACCCACATGGGCACGAGCTTCCAGGACGCTACCTGGACGCAGACGGGCGAACGGGCCGGCATCGCTGCCCTCGCCCAGCACCGCGCCTTCAAGGTGGCTGTTGGCCTTGACCACCACGCCCTTGCGCAGGGTGCTGTCCTTGATCACGCAGTTGGGGCCGATCTGCACGTCGTCCTCGATCACCACCTTGCCTTCGAGAATGACGTTGATGTCGATCAGCACGTCGCGGCCGACCGTCACCTCGCCGCGTACATCGAAGCGCGCCGGATCACGCAGCGTGACACCCTGGGCCATCAGGCGGAGGCCTTCACGCAGTTGATAGTGACGCTCGAGCTCCGCCAGCTGGCGGCGGTCGTTGGCGCCCTGCACTTCCATCGGGTCGTGGGGCTGCTCGGTGGCGACCACCAGGCCATCGGCCACGGCCATGGCGATCACGTCGGTGAGGTAGTACTCGCCCTGGGCATTGTTGTTGGACAACCGGCCCATCCAGTCGGCCAGGCGTGCGGCAGGCATGGCGAGGATGCCGGTGTTGCCTTCCTTGATTGCCTTCAGCGCTTCGCTGGCATCCTTGTGCTCGACGATCGCGGTCACGTTGCCCGCCGCGTCACGCACGATGCGGCCGTAGCCGGTCGGGTCCTGCAAGGTCACGGTGAGCAGCCCGAGCTGCTGCTCGCTAACCTTGGCCAGCAGGCGCTGCAGGGTGTCCACCTCGATCAGCGGCACATCGCCGTACAACACCAGCACGGTATCGGCGGTGATGGCCGGCAACGCCTGGGCCACGGCATGGCCGGTGCCCAGTTGCTTGTCCTGCATGACGAAGTTCAGATCGTCGGCTGCCAGGCGCTCACGGACCAGCTCGGCGCCATGGCCGATTACCACGTGAATACCTTCGGGCTGCAACTGGCGTGCACTGTGGATAACGTGGCCGAGCATGGAATTGCCGGCGACCGGGTGCAGTACCTTCGGCAGCGCGGAGCGCATGCGGGTGCCTTGGCCTGCGGCGAGAATGACGATATCGAGGGACATTGACTGGCTACCAATCCTGGGCGGTCAGGGACGTGACCGAAGGGGAATTTCAGAAAAAGAAAAAGGGTAGCCGAGGCTACCCTTTAACTCAATCGCAACGGCAGTAAGCGGCCAAGGCCGGATTACTTGCCTTTGCGCAATTGCTGGACAGTACGCAGCTGAGCTGCAGCCTCGGCCAGACGTGCGGCAGCAGCGCCGTAGTCGAAGTCCGAGCCTTTAGTGTTCAGCGCGTTCTCGGCAGCCTTGAGGGCTTCCTGAGCCTGAGCTTCGTCCAGGTCGGCAGCGCGCTGCACGGTGTCGGCAAGAACCTTGACCATGTTCGGCTGCACTTCGAGGAAGCCACCGGAGATGTAGAACACCTCTTGAGTGCCACCCTGCTTGGTCAGCGTGATCGGACCAGGCTTGAGATTGGTGATCAGCGGCGCGTGGCCCGGAGCGATACCAAGATCACCCAGGTTACCGTGCGCGACTACCATCTCGACCAGGCCGGAGAAGATCTCTCCTTCCGCGCTGACGATATCGCAATGGACTGTCATAGCCATCTGCTTGCCTCAACCTGATTAGCGCCCCTTGCGGGGCGCCGGGATTACAGTTTCTTGGCTTTCTCGATCGCTTCGTCGATGCTGCCGACCATGTAGAACGCTTGTTCTGGCAGGTGGTCGTAGTCACCTTTGAGGATGCCGCTGAAGCCAGCGATGGTGTCCTTGAGCGAAACGTACTTGCCTGGCGAGCCGGTGAAGACTTCGGCCACGAAGAACGGCTGCGACAGGAAGCGCTGGATCTTACGAGCGCGGGCAACCAGTTGCTTGTCGGCTTCGGACAGTTCGTCCATACCCAGGATCGCGATGATGTCCTTCAGCTCTTTGTAGCGCTGCAGAACATACTGAACGCCACGAGCGGTCTCGTAGTGCTCGGTGCCGATCACGTTCGGGTCCAGCTGGCGCGAAGTCGAGTCCAGTGGGTCGACCGCTGGGTAGATACCCAGGGAAGCGATGTCACGGGACAGAACGACGGTGGCGTCCAGGTGGGCGAAGGTGGTCGCTGGCGACGGGTCGGTCAGGTCGTCCGCAGGTACGTATACGGCCTGGACGGAGGTGATCGAACCTTCTTTGGTCGAAGTGATACGCTCTTGCAGAACGCCCATCTCTTCGGCCAGGGTCGGCTGGTAACCTACTGCCGAAGGCATACGGCCCAGCAGTGCGGATACTTCGGTACCGGCCAGGGTGTAACGATAGATGTTGTCGACGAACAGCAGAACGTCGTTACCTTCGTCACGGAACTTCTCAGCCATGGTCAGGCCGGTCAGCGCTACGCGCAGACGGTTTCCTGGTGGCTCGTTCATCTGACCGTAGACCAGCGCTACCTTGTCGAGAACGTTGGAGTCCTTCATCTCGTGGTAGAAGTCGTTACCCTCACGAGTACGCTCACCCACACCAGCGAACACGGAGTAACCGCTGTGTTCCATGGCGATGTTACGGATCAGTTCCATCATGTTCACGGTCTTGCCGACGCCGGCACCACCGAACAGACCAACCTTACCACCCTTGGCGAACGGGCAGACCAGGTCGATAACCTTGATGCCGGTTTCCAGCAGGTCGTTGCCGCCCGCCTGGTCGGAGAACGAAGGCGCTGGCTGGTGGATACCGCGACGCTCTTCTTCGCCGATTGGACCGGCTTCGTCGATCGGGTTGCCCAGGACGTCCATGATACGGCCCAGGGTTGCCTTGCCGACAGGTACCGAGATGGCAGCCTTGGTGTCGACGACATCCAGACCGCGCTTCAGACCTTCGGTCGAGCCCATCGCAATGGTACGAACCACGCCGTCGCCCAGCTGCTGCTGAACTTCCAGGGTGGTTTCCGCGCCTTGTACTTTCAGCGCGTTGTAAACACTCGGCACGGCATCACGTGGGAATTCCACGTCGATGACGGCGCCGATGATTTGAACGATACGTCCGCTACTCATAGCTGGATCCTCTGAATTTTTGAACCGTTAAACCGCGGCAGCGCCGCCGACGATTTCCGAGATCTCCTGGGTGATCGCAGCCTGACGCGCCTTGTTGTAGATCAACTGAAGCTCTTTGATCAAATCACCGGCGTTGTCTGTGGCGTTTTTCATGGCGATCATCCGGGCCGCTTGTTCAGCAGCGTTGTTCTCGACCACCGCCTGGTAGACCTGCGACTCCACGTAACGCACCATCAAGCCGTCCAGCAGCTCTTTTGCGTCGGGTTCGTACAGGTAGTCCCAGTGGTGCTTGAGTTCCTGATCCGGGGTTGCCACCAACGGTACCAATTGCTCGACCGTCGGTTTTTGGGTCATGGTGTTGATGAACTTGTTCGAAACCACCGAGAGGCGATCGATGCGGCCGTCCAGGTAGGCGTCCAGCATCACCTTGACGGAGCCGATCAGATCATTGATCGATGGCTCTTCGCCCAGATGGCTGATCGCGGCTACGACGTTACCGCCAAAGATGCGGAAGAAAGTCGCACCCTTGCTGCCGATCACGCACAGGTCGATTTCAACGCCCTGTTCGCGGTTTTCGTTCATGTCCTTGACCAGGGCCTTGAACAGGTTGGTGTTCAAGCCACCGCACAGACCACGGTCACTGCTCACCACGATATAACCAGCGCGCTTTACAGGGCGCTCGATCATGAACGGGTGGCGGTATTCCGGGTTGGCGTTGGCCAGATGACCGATCACCTGGCGGATACGCTCCGCGTAAGGACGGCTAGCAGCCATGCGCATTTGTGCCTTGCGCATCTTGCTGACCGCCACTTTCTCCATGGCGCTGGTAATTTTTTGCGTGCTTTTGATGCTCGCAATCTTACTGCGAATCTCTTTTGCGCCTGCCATGTATCACCTATCAGGTTAGCAAGCGGGGGCCGGAGCCCCCGCTGCGGCTTACCAGGTCTGGGTGGCCTTGAACTTCTCGATACCGGCTTTCATGCCAGCGTCGATTTCGTCGTTGAAGTCACCCTTCACGTTGATCTTCGCCATCAGTTCGGCGTGATCACGGTTGAAGTAGGCGATCAGCGCTTGCTCGAAGCTGCCAACCTTGGCGACTTCTACGTCGGTCAGGAAACCACGCTCAGCGGCGTACAGCGACAGGGCCATGTCGGCGATCGACATTGGCGCGTACTGCTTCTGCTTCATCAGCTCGGTAACGCGCTGACCATGCTCCAGCTGCTTGCGGGTAGCCTCGTCCAGGTCCGAAGCGAACTGGGCGAATGCCGCCAGTTCACGGTACTGGGCCAGGGCGGTACGGATACCACCGGACAGCTTCTTGATGATCTTGGTCTGGGCGGCACCACCAACACGGGATACCGACACACCGGCGTTAACGGCAGGACGGATGCCTGCGTTGAACATGGCCGATTCCAGGAAGATCTGACCGTCGGTGATCGAGATCACGTTGGTCGGAACGAACGCGGAAACGTCGCCAGCCTGGGTTTCGATGATCGGCAGAGCGGTCAGCGAGCCAGTCTTGCCGGTTACGGCACCGTTGGTGAACTTCTCGACGTACTCTTCGGAAACGCGCGATGCACGCTCCAGCAGACGGGAGTGGAGATAGAACACGTCGCCTGGGTACGCTTCACGTCCTGGTGGACGGCGCAGCAGCAGGGAGATCTGACGGTAGGCAACGGCCTGCTTGGACAGGTCATCGTAAACGATCAGGGCGTCTTCACCGCGGTCACGGAAGAACTCGCCCATGGTGCAGCCGGCGTACGGGGCCAGGAACTGCAGTGCGGCGGATTCCGAGGCACTGGCAACGACCACGATGGTGTTGGCCAGGGCGCCAGCTTCTTCCAGCTTGCGAACGATGTTGGCAACGGTGGAACGCTTCTGGCCGACTGCAACATAAACACAGAAAATACCGGAGTCTTTCTGGTTGATGATGGCGTCGATGGCCATGGCGGTCTTGCCGATCTGACGGTCACCGATGATCAGCTCGCGCTGGCCACGGCCGACAGGGATCATGGCGTCGACGGACTTGTAGCCAGTCTGTACAGGCTGGTCTACCGACTTACGCCAGATCACGCCTGGAGCTACTTTCTCGACCGCGTCGGTCTGGGTGTTGCCCAGAGGACCTTTGCCGTCGATCGGGTTACCCAGTGCGTCGACGACGCGACCCAGCAGTTCCTTACCAACCGGAACTTCCAGGATACGGCCGGTGCACTTGGCGCTCATGCCTTCGGCGAGGGTGTCATAGGCACCCAGGATCACTGCACCTACGGAGTCTTGCTCCAGGTTCAGGGCCATGCCGAATACGCTGCCAGGGAACTCGATCATTTCGCCGTACATGACGTCGGCCAGACCGTGGATCCGCACGATGCCGTCGGAAACCGAAACGACGGTACCTTCGTTACGGGCTTGGGAGCCGACATCGAGGTTGTCGATGCGGCCCTTGATGATTTCACTAATTTCGGAAGGATTGAGTTGCTGCATTGCTCTGCTGCCCCTTCAAACTCAAGATTTCAAGGCTTCGGCCAGTTTCGCGATCTTGCCGCGAACCGAACCGTCGATTACCAGGTCGCCAGCGCGGATGACGACGCCGCCGATCAGGCTGGCATCCTCCGACGCGTGCAGGCGCACTTCCTGGCCTAACCGTGCACTGAGAACCTTGGCGAGTTTGTCTTGCTGTTCTTGGTTCAACGCAAAAGCACTGGTGACTTCCACGTCCACGGACTTCTCTTGCTCGGCCTTGTACAGGTCGAACAGAGTCGAAATCTCCGGCAGAAGCAGGAGACGTTCGTTTTCCGCGGCAACATGAATGAAATTCTGTGCCTTGGCGTCAAACTTGTCACCGCACACTTCAATGAATGCGGCGGCCTTTTCTGCGCTAGTCAGTTGCGGGGCCTTGAGCAGGCGCTGCATGGTGTCGTCTTGCGACACCGCAGCAGCCAGGCCGAGCATGGCTGACCAATTGGCCAGTTGCTGATGGGCCTGGGCATGCTCGAAGGCAGCCTTAGCGTAAGGTCGGGCCAACGTGGTCAGTTCTGCCATGATCGCCCTCGCTTAAATTTCAGCGGCCAGTTTGTTAACCAGCTCCGCATGCGCGTTTTGATCGATTGTGGCGCCAAGGATCTTTTCAGCACCGCCAACGGCCAGGGCACCCACTTGGGCACGCAGGGCGTCTTTGACGCTGTTCAGTTCCTGTTCGATCTCGGCTTGAGCCTGAGCCTTCACACGGTCAGCTTCGACGCGAGCCTGTTCACGGGCTTCCTCGACAAGCTGAGCAGCGCGTTTCTTGCTTTGCTCAATGATTTCGGCTGCCTGTGCCTTCGCTTCACGCAGTTGCTGACCCGCTTTCTCTTGGGCCAGCTCCAGGTCGCGAGCTGCGCGGTTGGCAGCGTCCAAGCCGTCGGCAATCTTCTTTTGGCGCTCTTGCAGGGCAGTGATGACCGGAGGCCATACGTACTTCATGCAGAAGAGTACAAAAATCAGAAAAGCAACGGATTGGCCAATCAGGGTTGCATTAATGTTCACGCCAACACCTCGCTCGGTCTTTGTCCATCACACCAATCAACTCGTAGGAACGAGTGATTAGCCGGCGATCTGACCAACGAAGGGGTTCGCGAAGGTGAAGAACAGAGCGATACCAACACCGATCATGGTTACGGCGTCGAGCAGACCGGCAACGATGAACATTTTGACCTGCAGCATCGGAACCATTTCTGGCTGGCGAGCAGCGCCTTCCAGGAACTTGCCGCCCAGCAGGCCGAAACCAATGGCGGTACCCAGAGCACCCAGGCCGATCAGCAGAGCAACAGCGATAGCGGTCAGACCAACTACAGTTTCCATCTTTCCTCCCGACTTTTACGTCGTATTGGTTAGGTTTTTAGTTTGAAGCGGTAAAACAAATCGTTTGGTACAGCATGCCCTTGCGGACTTTTTAAGCCCTCCCCCCAAACGGGCAGGGAAGGCTATCAGACACGCCAGGCGGTCTTAATGGTTATCTTCGTGAGCCATCGACAGGTAAACGATGGTCAGCATCATGAAGATGAAAGCTTGCAGGGTGATGATCAGGATGTGGAACACGGCCCACGCCCACTGCAGCACCACACCCAGGCCGCTGAGCCACAGCAGGCCGGAGCCGAACATCACGGCGATCAGGATGAATACCAGCTCACCGGCGTACATGTTGCCGAACAGACGCAGGGCCAGCGAGATCGGCTTGGCGATCAGGGTGACGAACTCGAGCAGGAAGTTGACCGGAATCAGCAGGATCTGCACGAAGATGTTCTTGCTGCCGAACGGGTGCAGGGTCAGCTCGCCGAGGAAGCCACCCAGGCCCTTGACCTTGATGCTGTAGAAGATGATCAGGGCGAACACGCAGAAGGCCATGGCCAGGGTCGCGTTCGGGTCGGTGGTTGGTACCGCACGGAAGACGAGATGCGGATCACCGGAGATCCAGGCCGCCGCTTTCGGAATCCAGTCGACCGGAACCAGGTCGATGGCGTTCATCATGAACACCCAGACGAAAATGGTCAGTGCCAGCGGGGCGATCACCGGGCTACGGCCGTGGAAGGAGTCCTTCACGCTGCCGTTGACGAAGTCGACCAGCACTTCAACGAAGTTCTGCAGACCGCCAGGTTGGCCGGAAGTCGCCTTCTTGGCCGCCATGCGGAAGATGAACAGGAAGATCAGACCCAGCGCGACGGACCAGCCCAGGGTGTCCACGTGGAACGCCCAGAAGCCCATTGCCTTGGCTTCTGCAGCCGAATGGGCGAAGCCCCAGCTGCCGTCTGGTAGTTGACCGTAGGTCAGGTTCTGCAAGTGGTGCTGGATATAACCCGAAGCGGTTTCTTCTGCCATGGTTGCCTCAAACGCCCTAAGGTCTCGAAAGTCTTTTATTCATCAGCAGGGGCGCGAACCAGCTGACCAAAAGGGTCAGCACGAAGACGCCGAATACTGCCAACGGCGCCAATGGCTTCACTCCTGCGAAGGTCAGTGCAAACAGCACTGCCGTCAAAATCATCTTGCCTGCCTCGCCCGCGTAGAACGACTTGACGATGGCCTGCGCCGCCCGGGCTCCGCTGAAGCGAAAAGCCTTCCAGGCGAAATACACATTGGGCAGCCAGGCAATCAACCCTCCGCAGAGGCCTGAATATCCACTGACCGCCCCTTTCCACTGCCACAACACCAGCGTTGCCAGCAGCAGGACGACAAATTGAGCCAGCAGTACCGGAAAAACCGCCCAGCGATGGAAAGGCAGGCGGTTTGGCGTGCGGATTTCCATCACAACTGCTCCTCTAAAGTCGACCGCCTAGTCAGCAATGACTTGGCATAATTTGTGCCGACAAAATGCGCGCAGAGTATAGGGGTGGATTAACCCCTATTCAACTCTTCGGTAGTGATTTCCGACTGCGCGCTACAACAGGAATTGTTTCAGCGGATGTGAGCAAGCACGCCCTGCAACTCGTCAAGGGAGTTATAGCGAATAACCAACTGACCTTTGCCCTTGTTGCCATGGCGAATTTGTACCGCCGAGCCCAGGCGCTCTGCCAGACGCTGTTCGAGACGGGCAATGTCCGGATCAGGTTTGCTCGCCTCGACCGGCGCAGGTTTGCCATTGAGCCACTGACGCACCAGTGCCTCGGTCTGGCGCACGGTGAGGCCGCGTGCGACAACATGACGCGCCCCTTCTTCCTGGCGATCTTCCTCGAGGCCGAGCAAGGCGCGGGCATGGCCCATCTCCAGGTCACCGTGGGCGAGCATGGTCTTGATCGCCTCCGGCAGCGAGATCAGGCGCAGCAGGTTGGCCACGGTCACCCGCGACTTGCCGACGGCGTCCGCCACCTGCTGCTGGGTCAGCTCGAACTCCTGCTGCAGGCGCTGCAGGGCGAGCGCCTCTTCAAGCGGGTTGAGGTCCTCGCGCTGGATGTTCTCGATCAGCGCCATGGCGATGGCGGCTTCGTCGGGCACTTCGCGGACCATGGCCGGAACGGTGTCCAGGCCAGCCTGCTGGGTGGCGCGCCAGCGCCGCTCACCGGCGATGATCTCGTAGCGGTTGTCGCCGATCGGGCGCACCACGATCGGTTGCATCACGCCGTGGGTGCGGATCGAGTGCGCCAGTTCCTCCAGCGCCTCGGGATCCATGTCGCGACGCGGCTGGTACTTGCCGCGCTGGATCAGCTCGACCGGCAGGTGTTGCAGTTCCTTCTGGTCGATCTTGACAGCCTGCGCCTCGAGCGCGCTGACGGAAGGACCACTGAGCAGTGCATCCAACCCACGTCCGAGACCGCGTTTCTTGATGGCCATGCGGATTCCTTAAGTTGTCTGTGCAATGCGTGATGGACGGCGCTGACGGCGAACCAGTTCCCCGGCCAGCGCCAGATAGGCGAGCGCGCCGCGGGATTGCTTGTCGTAGGCCAGGGCCGGCATGCCGAAGCTCGGCGCCTCGGCCAGGCGGATGTTGCGCGGGATCACCGTGTCGTACAACTGGTCGCCGAAGTGCTCCTTGAGCTGCGCCGATACATCGTTGTTCAGGCTCAGGCGCGGGTCGTACATGGTCCGCAGCAGGCCTTCGATCTTCAGCTCCGGGTTCAACCGGGCAGCGATGCGCTTGATGTTATCCACAAGGTCGCTGAGACCTTCCAGCGCGTAGTACTCGCACTGCATGGGGATGATCACGCCATCGGAGGCGACCAGGGCGTTGAGCGTCAGCATCGACAGCGACGGTGGGCAGTCGATGAGGATGTAGTCGTAGTTCTCGCGGATCGGCGCCAGCGCGTTGCGCAGGCGGCTCTCCTTCATCTGCATTTCCAGCAGGACCACCTCGGCGGCGGTCAGGTCGCGGTTGGCCGGCAACAGCTGGTAACCGCCGTGCTCGGAGTAGTGCATGGCCTGGGCCAGGTCGCATTCCCCGATCAGCAGGTCGTACACCGAGTGCTCGAGCTCGTGTTTATCCACACCGCTGCCCATGGTGGCGTTGCCCTGTGGATCGAGGTCGATCAGCAGCACGCGACGCTTGGTCGCGGCCAGCGATGCGGCGAGATTGATGCAGGTGGTGGTCTTGCCCACACCACCCTTCTGGTTCGCGATTGCGAATACCTTAGCCATTGTTGCGTGTGTTCCCAGTCATGCCTTGCGGCGCAGTATCAGCAGATGGCGCTGGCCCTGGCAACCTGGAACGGTCAGGGCCTGCTCGCTTTCCACTGTGAAGTCTGCGGGCAATGCTACCAGTTCGTCGGCAGGATGCAGCCCCTTCATTGCAAGCCATTGCGTGCGGGCGTCACCCAGGTGGCGGGTCCAGTTGGTGAAATTCTCCATGCTGCTGAACGCTCGGGAAACGATCCCGCAGAACGGCTGCTCGGGCTGGACCTCTTCCACCCGGCTGTGGATAACCGTGAGGTTGTCCAGTTTCAGTTCCATCTTCACCTGGGTGAGGAAACGGGTCTTCTTGCCGTTGCTGTCCAGCACCGTCACCTGTTTGTGCGGATGCAGGATGGCCAGTGGAATACCCGGCATGCCGCCGCCGCTGCCGACATCCAGCCAGCGCTGGGTGTCATTGTGGATAAACGGCATGACACTCAGGCTGTCGAGCAGGTGGCGCGAGACCATCTCGTCCGGGTCGCGCACCGCGGTCAGGTTGTAGGCCTTGTTCCATTTGATCAACAGGGCCAGGTAGCCCAGCAGCAACTCATGCTGCTGCGCGCTCAGCTCGACACCAAGCTGGCGCGCACCTGTGGACAACTCTTCGGCGTGTTGCGGGGTGACCGGGGAACTCAAGCGCTTTGCTCCAATTCGCGGCCTGCGCCGCGCTTTTTCAAGTGAATCAGCAACAGGGAAATCGCCGCCGGGGTGACACCCGGAATGCGCGAAGCCTGGCCCAGGGTCTCCGGGCGGGTCTGCCCGAGCTTGCCCTGGATCTCCTTAGACAGGCCGGAAATCGTGGTGTAGTCGATATCCACAGGCAGGCGCATGTCTTCGCTGGCGCGCAGCCGGGCGATCTCGTCCTGTTGGCGGTCGATGTAGCCGGCGTACTTGGTCTTGATCTCAACCTGCTCGGCAACCTGTGGATCGATCACTTCACCGCCGGTCGCCTCGATCAAGCCAGCGTAGTCGACTTCCGGACGGGCGAGCAGGTTGAGCAGGCTGTATTCATGGGCCAGCGGCGTGCCGAACTTATCCACAACAGCTTGGCCCTGCGGCGTACCCGGACGAACCCAGGTGCTCTTCAGGCGCTGTTCTTCACGCTCGATGCCTTCGCGCTTGGCGCAGAACGCAGCCCAGCGCTGGTCGTCGACCAGACCCAGTTCGCGGCCTTTCTCGGTCAGGCGCAGGTCGGCGTTGTCTTCGCGCAGGATCAACCGGTACTCGGCACGTGACGTGAACATGCGGTACGGCTCCTGGGTCCCCAGGGTGATCAGGTCGTCGACCAGCACGCCGATGTAGGCCTCGTCGCGGCGCGGGCACCAGCTTTCACGGCCCTGGGCACGCAGCGCGGCGTTGGTCCCGGCCAGCAGGCCCTGGGCGCCGGCCTCTTCGTAACCGGTGGTGCCGTTGATCTGGCCGGCGAAGAACAGGCCGCCGATGACCTTGGTCTCGAGGCTGTACTTCAGGTCGCGCGGGTCGAAGTAGTCGTACTCGATGGCATAGCCCGGACGGACGATGTGGGCGTTTTCCATGCCGCGGATCGAGCGGACGATCTCCAGCTGCACGTCGAATGGCAGCGAAGTGGAAATACCGTTGGGGTACAGCTCGTGGGTGGTCAGGCCTTCCGGCTCGATGAACACCTGGTGGCTTTCCTTGTCGGCGAAGCGATGGATCTTGTCCTCGATCGACGGGCAGTAGCGCGGGCCGATGCCTTCGATCACGCCGGAGTACATCGGCGAACGGTCGAGGTTCGAGGCGATGATCTCGTGGGTGCGGGCGTTGGTGTGGGTAATCCAGCAGCTCACCTGGCGCGGATGCATTTCGGCATTGCCCATGAACGACATCACCGGGATCGGCGTGTCGCCCGGTTGTTCGGTCATCACCGAGAAGTCCACGGAACGGCCATCGATGCGCGGCGGCGTGCCGGTCTTCAGCCGGCCGACGCGCAGCGGCAGTTCACGCATGCGCTGGGCCAGGGCGTTGGCGGGTGGATCGCCGGCGCGGCCACCGGAGTAGTTCTGCAGACCAATGTGGATAAGTCCGCCGAGGAAGGTGCCGCTGGTCAGGACCACGGAGTCGGCGAAGAAGCGCAGACCCATTTGCGTGACCACGCCCTTGACCTGGTCCTGCTCGACGATCAGGTCATCGCAGGACTGCTGGAATATCCACAGGTTCGGCTGGTTTTCCAGGATTTCGCGCACCACCGCCTTGTAGATGGCGCGGTCGGCCTGCGCACGGGTGGCGCGTACGGCCGGGCCCTTGCGGTTGTTCAGGATGCGGAACTGGATGCCGCTCTTGTCGGTGGCCAGCGCCATGGCGCCGCCGAGCGCATCGATTTCCTTGACCAGGTGGCTCTTGCCGATGCCGCCGATGGCCGGGTTGCAACTCATGTGACCGAGGGTTTCCACGTTGTGGGTCAGCAGCAGGGTTTTCACACCCATGCGTGCGGACGCAAGCGCAGCCTCGGTACCGGCATGGCCGCCGCCGATGACGATCACTTCAAAACGGGAAGGGAAATCCACCACGCACCTCGTGCCTGTTTTTGCGAATAGAGAAGGTAAGCGGACAAGTATAGGGACTTACCGCCCTTCAAAGAAACCTTCTGAGCAAAAAATGAGCAGGCTGTGGATGAGTGGCAGGCAAAAGAAAACAAAGAGGAAAAATTTAAAAAAGCTTTGTTTTTATGTTTATGTTTAGGGCCCATCCTGTCTGTGCATAAGTCTTCCAAGGCCACAGAATACGGCATGTACAGAGAATCAAAACCCTGTGTCGAAACAGGCCTGTGGGCTCTGGATAGCGCTGTTTAACCTGTGGATGAATGTGCCTGTTACCCACAGAGCGGTTTGTCCTCAGAAAAAAAGCCCGGTTATCAACGGAGCTGAGGCCGAGTTTTCCACAGAGCTCCCGAGTCAGGACTTTAATCTGTGGATGACGTCGTGGGAGCGAGCTTGCCTCGCGAAGCAGGCTTACAGATTTGGCAACGGCTGCACCGGTGTTCGTGGGTCAGGCCCGCTCCCACAAACCTGAATCACAGGCAAAAAAAAGCCGCTCCAGACAGGAGCGGCCTTGTTATCGAAGGGCTGTGGACTATTTGCCGATGCAGAAGCTCGAGAAAATCCTGCCAAGCAGGTCGTCCGAACTGAACGCCCCGGTGATTTCACCCAGCGCCTGCTGTGCCTGGCGCAGATCCTCCGCCAACAGCTCTCCGGCGCCAGCCAGGGTCAGCTGCGCACGACCATGCTCCAGGTGCTCACTGGCCTGGCGCAGCGCTTCCAGGTGCCGGCGACGGGCGCTGAAGCTGCTCTCCGCGGTCTGTTCATACCCCATGCAGGCCTTGAGGTGGTCACGTAGCAGGTCCAGCCCCATGTCGTCTTCGCGGGCACTCAGGGTAATGGTTACATGCCCATCGTCACTCTGCTCCATGCCGACACGTTCACCACTCAAGTCGGCCTTGTTACGGATGAGCGTGACCTTTGCCACATCTGGTCGTTGATCCAGGAATTCCGGCCACAGCGCAAAGGGATCACTGGCTTCCGGTGCGGTCGAGTCGACGACCAGCAGCACCCGATCAGCCTCGCCGATGGCCTTGAGCGCCCTTTCCACCCCGATCTTTTCCACATGGTCATCGGTATCGCGCAGACCGGCGGTGTCGACCACATGCAACGGCATGCCATCGATGTGGATATGTTCGCGCAGGATGTCCCGGGTGGTGCCGGCGATATCGGTGACGATCGCCGCCTCGCGTCCGGCGAGCTGGTTGAGCAGGCTCGATTTGCCGGCGTTCGGCCGACCGGCGATGACCACCGTCATGCCGTCGCGCAACAGGGCACCCTGCCCGGCCTCACGCTGCACTGTTGACAACTCGCTGCGCACGTCATCGAGCATGCGCAACACATGACCATCGGCGAGGAAGTCGATTTCTTCCTCGGGGAAGTCGATCGCGGCCTCGACGTAGATGCGCAAGGCAATCAGCGCTTCGGTCAGCCCATGCACGCGCTTGGAGAACGCTCCTTGCAACGAACGCAGGGCATTACGGGCAGCTTGCGTGGAGCTGGCTTCGATCAGGTCAGCGATGGCTTCGGCCTGGGCCAGGTCGAGCTTGTCGTTGAGGAACGCACGCTCGCTGAACTCGCCCGGGCGTGCCAACCGGCAGCCCAGTTGCAGGCAACGCTGCAGCAGCATGTCCATGACCACCGGCCCCCCGTGGCCCTGCAGCTCCAGCACGTCTTCGCCAGTGAACGAGTTCGGCCCGGGGAAGAACAGCGCGATGCCTTCGTCCAGGACCAGGCCATCGGCATCGCGGAACGGGCCGTAGTGGGCATGGCGCGGGGTCAGCGTGCGGCCGGTGATGGCCTGCCCGGCCTGGCTGGCCAGCGGCCCGGACAAGCGGACGATGCCGACCCCACCGCGGCCCTGGGCGGTAGCGATGGCGGCAATGGTTTCACGCACAGTGTTCATGCTCGAAAGCCTCTACAACGAATTCGTCAGATAGCAAAAACGCCCCACTAGGGGGCGTTTTTATTCACAGGCAAACAGGCTTGCCCGTCAAGCGGCAGCTTTCTTGGTCGCTGCCTCGATGCTGCGGGTGATGTACCACTGCTGTGCGATCGACAGGCAGTTGTTCACAACCCAGTACAGCACCAGACCGGCCGGGAACCACAGGAAGAAGAAGGTGAAGATGATCGGCATCATTTTCATCACCTTGGCCTGCATCGGATCCGGCGGGGTCGGGTTCAGACGCTGCTGGATGAACATGGTGGCGCCCATGATGATCGGCAGGATGAAGAACGGATCCTTGATCGACAGGTCGGTGATCCACAGCATCCACGGTGCCTGGCGCATCTCTACGCTTTCCAGCAGTACCCAGTACAGGGCCAGGAACACCGGCATCTGTACCAGGATCGGCAGGCAGCCGCCCAGCGGGTTGATCTTCTCTTTCTTGTACAGCTCCATCATCGCCTGGGACATCTTCTGGCGATCGTCACCGAAGCGTTCCTTGAGCTGGGCCAGTTTCGGCGCCACGGCACGCATGCGCGCCATCGAGCGGTAGCTGGCGGCCGACAGCGGGAAGAACAGGCCTTTGATCAGCATGGTCAGGACAATGATCGACCAGCCCCAGTTGCCGAGCAGGCTGTGGATATGTTGCAGCAGCCAGAAGATCGGCTGGGCGATGAACCACAGGAAGCCGTAGTCGACGGTCAGTTCCAGGCCTGGGGACAGTTCCTTGAGCTTGGACTGGATCTTGGGACCGGCATACAGCATCGCGCTGGTTTCGACCTTGCCGCCGGCAGGGACGTCAAGCGCAGGGCCGGTGAAGCCGATGATGTAGTTGCCCTGGCTGTCCTTGCGGGTCTGGACGGCGTTGTTGTCCGACTTGCTCGGGATCCAGGCGGTCACGAAGTAGTGCTGCAGCCAGGCGACCCAGCCGCCGGTCACATTTTCTTTCAAATTGCCCTTGTCGATGTCTTTCATCGACACTTTCTTGTACGGCTCGGAAGCTGTCCACAGGGCGGCGCCCAGGTAGGTGGCCGTACCGGTGGCAGTGCTCGACGACGGATCGGAGCTGGCGTCGCGCTTGAGCTGGGCAAACATGTTGCCGCTCCAGGCCTGGCCGCTCTGGTTGTCGATCAGGTAGCTGACGGTCAGGTCGTACTCACCGCGCTTGAAGCTGAAGCGCTTGATGTAGTTGACGCCGTTCTCGCTGAACTTCAGGTCGACGGACAGTTGGTCCTGACCGTCGGCAAGCTGGAAGCTCTTCTGTTCGGCGGCGTACAGCGGGCGACCCGTGGAGCGGGCGTCCGGGCCGTTGGTGCCGGTCAGGCCGCTCTGGGCCAGGTACACGCGCTCGCTGCCGTTGTCGAACAGCTGGAACGGAATGTCCGGATGGTCCTGGCGACGTGGGTACTTCGGCAGGTTCAGCTGGACGATGTCACCACCGACCGGGTCGATAGCCAGGTCCAGGACATCGGTCTTGATCCGGATCAGGTCCTTGCTGACCGCGACCGGCGCCAGTTCAGCAGGGCTGGATTCAGCATTGGCGCTCGGCACATCGGCGCTTGCACCGGAGTTGCCGGCCGGCACGGTGTCCGGCAGGGCCGGGGCAGCATTGCTGGCAGCAGCATTCTGAGTCGGCAGGGCAGCCTGGCCATAGTCCTGGTTCCACTTGAGGACCATGACATAGGACACGATTGCCAGGGCGACGATCAGGATCGTGCGTTTAATATCCATGATTACTCGGCTATCGAAGAAGTTCGGGAGGAAGGAGCAGGTGGAACGGGATCGAAACCGCCGTCGTTCCACGGATGACAACGCCCCAGGCGACGAACGGCCAGCCACCCACCACGCAAGAGGCCATGGTTTTCGATGGCTTCATAGGCGTAACAGGAACAGCTGGGATAGAAACGACAGTGACTGGCCATCAGTGGACTGATGGCATAACGGTAGAACTGGATCGGAACGAGGGCCAGTTTACGCATCGTGACTGTCTACCCCTGCGGAATCGGCGACCGCTGGAGAGGGCCGACTGCGGACCAGTCGCTTCCAGAGCTTGCCAAAGTGTTGGTGCAATTCTGGGTTTTCCACTTCGCCCAACCCCTTGCGTGCAACGATCACGATATCCAGCCCTGCCAGCATTTGCTGGTTCAGGCGGAACGAATCGCGCATCAGGCGTTTCAGGCGATTGCGTTGAACGGCGAGCTTGACGCTCTTCTTGCCGATTACCAGGCCGAGGCGTGGATGATCGAGGCCGTTCTCGCGGGCAAGGATAAGCAGGTTTTTCCCTGGAACCTTGCCGGTTGGGGAGTCGAAGACCGCTTTGAAGTGCCGGGGTGTAAGCAGTCGCTTGTCCCGACTGAAGTCCTGACTCACCACCTGTACCGAAAAATCAAATGGCCAGACGCTTACGGCCTTTGGCACGGCGACGCGACAGAACGGCACGGCCGTTCTTGGTAGCCATACGGGCACGGAAACCGTGGGTGCGGGCGCGCTTGATGGTGCTTGGTTGGAAAGTACGTTTCATGGCGTGTTACCTGGGTTGGTCGACAACGGGCCGGAAGGGCCCCCTTTTTAAGAGATCGGCGATTCTAGAGAAAGCAAGGCGATAGGTCAATTTCCAACCAGCCTTTCCTTATGGAAGGTCGAGGCAGGTCGATGGGTGCTACCTCGACCTGGCTGACCTGAAAGCGGGCAAATCAAAAAAACAGAAGAGGCATATAAAAAGCTTTTCTGAAGAACTTATAGATCTTAGGTGGATAACCTTCTGTGGATAACCTATTTGAGCCCTTTAACTGCGGGCTGTACAGAAAACCATAACCTTGTCGGTAAGGGGTGTTCTGTCTGTGCCTGGGGTGAGGAAAACCTGTGGGGGAAAAGAGTGTTTATCCACAGCCGATTTATCCACAGATCAGAACCCAGGGTTGTGCATAGCCCACAGGTGCTGTTATCCACAGGGCTTATCAACAGTGCATGAGTGGTGTTCGAGTCGTTTTTTGGCGGATTTACCCTGATAGTGGGTGGCGTCACGTGTGGATAACTGACCGCCCGCCCGGTACAATGGCGGTTTGTTTTTGCCTCATCCGGCTTTCAACTCAGGGGATATCCGTGTCAGTGGAACTTTGGCAGCAGTGCGTGGAGCTTCTGCGCGATGAGCTGCCTGCCCAGCAATTCAACACCTGGATCCGCCCGCTACAGGTCGAAGCCGAAGGCGACGAGTTGCGCGTCTATGCGCCCAACCGCTTCGTGCTCGACTGGGTCAATGAAAAGTACCTTGGCCGCCTGCTCGAACTGCTGGGTGAACAGGGCAGCGGTATCGCTCCCGCCCTTTCCTTATTAATAGGCAGCCGTCGCAGCTCCGCAGCCCGTGCCGCTCCCAACGCCCCTGTCAGTGCCGCCGTCGCGGCAACCCTTGCGCAACAGGCGCAGGTGCAGCAGGCAGCGCCGGTGCTCGAGCCTGTCAGTGCACCTGTGGTGGAGCCGACGCAGGTTGCCGAAGTCGAAGAACCTTCTTCGCGCGACAGCTTCGACAGCATGGCCGAGATCGCGACCGCTCCGGTTGCCAGTGGGCGTACCGAGCAGCGTACGGTGCAGGTCGAGGGTGCCCTGAAGCACACCAGCTACCTGAACCGCACGTTCACTTTCGAAACCTTCGTCGAAGGCAAGTCGAACCAGCTGGCCCGGGCCGCAGCCTGGCAGGTTGCCGACAACCCCAAGCACGGCTACAACCCACTGTTCCTTTATGGTGGCGTCGGCCTGGGTAAGACGCACTTGATGCACGCTGTGGGTAACCACCTGCTGAAGAAGAACCCGAACGCCAAGGTGGTCTACCTGCATTCGGAGCGTTTCGTCGCCGACATGGTCAAGGCGCTGCAGCTGAACGCGATCAACGAATTCAAACGCTTCTACCGTTCGGTCGATGCGTTGCTCATCGATGACATCCAGTTCTTCGCCCGCAAGGAGCGTTCCCAGGAAGAGTTTTTCCACACCTTCAACGCCCTGCTCGAGGGCGGCCAGCAGGTGATCCTCACCAGCGACCGCTACCCGAAGGAGATCGAAGGCCTGGAAGAGCGCCTGAAGTCCCGCTTCGGCTGGGGCCTGACGGTGGCCGTCGAGCCGCCGGAGCTGGAAACCCGCGTGGCGATCCTGATGAAGAAGGCCGACCAGGCCAAGGTCGAGCTGCCGCACGATGCCGCGTTCTTCATCGCCCAGCGTATCCGCTCCAACGTGCGTGAGCTCGAAGGCGCCCTGAAGCGGGTGATTGCCCACTCGCACTTCATGGGCCGCGACATCACCATCGAGCTGATCCGTGAATCGCTCAAGGATCTTTTGGCGCTGCAGGACAAGCTGGTCAGTGTGGATAACATCCAGCGCACCGTGGCCGAGTACTACAAGATCAAGATCTCCGATCTGCTGTCCAAGCGGCGGTCGCGCTCCGTTGCGCGACCACGTCAGGTGGCCATGGCGTTGTCGAAAGAGCTGACCAACCACAGTCTGCCGGAGATCGGTGACATGTTCGGCGGCCGCGACCACACCACCGTTCTGCACGCCTGCCGCAAGATCAACGAATTGAAGGAATCCGACGCGGACATCCGCGAGGACTACAAGAACCTGCTGCGCACGCTGACGACCTGATGGCCGTCTGCGCAGCTAATTGAAGGCAAGGGACTAGACCATGCATTTCACCATTCAACGCGAAGCCCTGTTGAAACCCCTGCAACTGGTCGCAGGCGTCGTCGAGCGCCGCCAGACCTTGCCGGTCCTGTCCAACGTCCTGCTGGTCGTGCAAGGCCAGCAGCTGTCGTTGACCGGTACCGACCTGGAAGTCGAACTGGTTGGCCGCGTCCAGCTGGAAGAGCCTGCGGAGCCGGGCGAGATCACTGTTCCGGCGCGCAAGCTGATGGACATCTGCAAGAGCCTGCCCAGCGATGTGCTGATCGACATCAAGGTCGACGAGCAGAAGCTGCTGGTCAAGGCTGGCCGCAGCCGTTTCACCCTGTCCACCCTGCCGGCCAATGACTTCCCGACCGTGGAGGAAGGCCCAGGCTCGCTGACCTGCAACCTGGAACAGAGCAAGCTGCGCCGCCTGATCGAGCGCACCAGCTTCGCCATGGCCCAGCAGGATGTACGCTATTACCTCAACGGCATGTTGCTGGAAGTGTCCACCGATACCCTGCGCGCCGTCGCCACCGATGGCCACCGTCTGGCGCTGTGCGCCATGCAGGCGGCGATCGGCCAGGCTGAACGCCATCAGGTCATCGTGCCACGCAAGGGTATCCTCGAGCTGGCGCGCCTGCTCACCGATCCGGAAGGCATGGTCAGCATCGTCCTGGGCCAGCATCACATCCGTGCCACCACTGGTGAGTTCACCTTCACCTCCAAGTTGGTTGACGGCAAGTTCCCGGACTATGAGCGCGTCCTGCCCAAGGGCGGCGACAAGCTGGTGATCGGTGACCGCCAGGCGCTGCGCGAGGCGTTCAGCCGTACCGCGATCCTGTCCAACGAGAAGTACCGCGGCATCCGTCTGCAACTGGCCGCCGGCCAGCTGAAGATCCAGGCCAACAACCCGGAGCAGGAAGAAGCGGAAGAAGAGATCAGCGTCGACTATAACGGCAGCTCGTTGGAGATCGGTTTCAACGTCAGCTACCTGCTGGACGTGCTGGGTGTCATGACCACTGAACAGGTTCGCCTGATTCTGTCCGACTCCAACAGCAGCGCCTTGCTGCAGGAAGCCGGCAATGACGACTCGTCCTACGTTGTCATGCCGATGCGTCTGTAAGCCATAGCAGGCGACATGTCCCTTCGACGTCTCTCGGTCACCGCGGTGCGCAACCTGCACCCGGTGACCCTCTCACCCTCCCCCCGCATCAACATCCTTTACGGCGCCAACGGCAGTGGCAAGACCAGCGTGCTCGAAGCCGTGCACCTGCTGGGGCTCGCCCGCTCGTTCCGCAGCACCCGGTTGAACCCGGTGATTCAGTACGAGCAGCCGACCTGTACCGTATTCGGTCAGGTCGAACTGGCCGAAGGTGGTACCAGCAACCTGGGTGTTTCACGGGAGCGGCAGGGTGATTTCACCATCCGTATCGACGGCCAGAATGCGCGCAGTGCCGCGCAACTGGCCGAGATGTTGCCCCTGCAACTGATCAACCCGGACAGTTTCCGCCTGCTTGAAGGTGCGCCCAAGGTGCGCCGGCAGTTTCTCGACTGGGGCGTGTTCCACGTGGAACCTCGTTTCATGGCGACCTGGCAGCGCCTGCAGAAGGCCTTGCGGCAGCGGAACTCATGGCTGCGGCATGGTACACTTGATGCCGTTTCGCAAGCCGCCTGGGATCGGGAGTTATGTCTCGCCAGTGCGGAAATAGATGAATACCGTCGCAACTACATCAAGGCCTTGAAGCCTGTCTTCGAGCGTACCCTGAGCGAGCTGGTCGAACTGGACGGGCTGACCCTGAGCTACTACCGAGGCTGGGACAAGGACCGGGAACTCAACGAAGTCCTCGCAACCTCTCTCCTTCGCGATCAGCAGATGGGCCATACCCAGGCCGGGCCACAGCGTGCTGATCTGCGCCTGCGATTGGGCGCGAACAACGCGGCCGACATCCTCTCGCGCGGGCAGCAGAAGCTGGTGGTCTGTGCCCTGCGCATTGCCCAGGGACATCTGGTCAGCCAGGTTCGTCGCGGTCAGTGTATTTATCTGGTGGATGACCTGCCGTCCGAGTTGGACGAGCAGCACCGCCGCGCCCTGTGCCGCTTGCTTGAAGAATTGAACTGCCAGGTGTTCATCACCTGTGTAGACCACGAATTTCTGAGGGAAGGCTGGCAGACGGAAACGCCAGTCGCCTTGTTCCACGTGGAACAAGGCCGTATCACCCAGACCCACGACCATCGGGAGTGAAGGCATGAGCGAAAATCAAACGTACGACTCCTCCAGCATCAAGGTGCTGAAAGGGCTGGATGCCGTACGCAAGCGTCCCGGCATGTACATTGGCGACACCGATGACGGCAGCGGCCTGCACCACATGGTGTTCGAGGTGGTCGACAACTCGATCGACGAAGCCCTGGCCGGTCACTGCGATGACATCACCGTCATCATTCACCCGGACGAATCCATCAGCGTCCGTGACAACGGCCGTGGCATTCCAGTCGACGTGCATAAAGAAGAAGGCGTTTCCGCAGCCGAGGTCATCATGACCGTCCTGCACGCCGGCGGTAAGTTCGACGACAACTCCTACAAGGTATCCGGCGGTCTGCACGGCGTAGGTGTTTCGGTGGTGAACGCCCTGTCCGAGCAATTGGTGCTCACCGTTCGTCGTAGCGGCAAGATCTGGGAACAGACCTACGTCCATGGTGTGCCACAGGCGCCGATGGCGGTCGTCGGTGAGAGCGAAACCACCGGTACCCACATCCACTTCAAGCCCTCGGCTGAAACCTTCAAGAACATCCACTTCAGCTGGGACATTCTCGCCAAGCGTATCCGCGAGCTGTCGTTCCTGAACTCGGGTGTTGGCATCCTGCTGAAGGACGAGCGCAGCGGCAAGGAAGAGTTCTTCAAGTACGAAGGCGGCCTGCGCGCATTCGTTGAATACCTGAACACCAACAAGACCCCGGTCAATTCCCAGGTCTTCCACTTCAACGTCCAGCGTGACGATGGCGTGGGTGTCGAAGTCGCCCTGCAGTGGAACGACAGCTTCAACGAAAACCTGCTGTGCTTCACCAACAACATTCCCCAGCGCGATGGTGGTACCCACCTGGTCGGTTTCCGTTCCTCGCTGACCCGTAGCCTGAACAGCTACATCGAGCAGGAAGGTCTGGCGAAGAAGAACAAGGTCGCCACCACCGGTGACGACGCCCGTGAAGGTCTGACCGCGATCATCTCGGTCAAGGTGCCGGATCCGAAGTTCAGCTCGCAGACCAAGGACAAGCTGGTTTCCTCGGAGGTGAAGACCGCCGTGGAACAGGAGATGAACAAGTACTTCGCCGACTTCCTGTTGGAGAACCCCAACGAAGCCAAGGCCGTGGTCGGCAAGATGATCGACGCTGCCCGTGCCCGTGAAGCGGCGCGTAAAGCCCGTGAGATGACGCGCCGCAAAGGCGCGCTGGACATCGCTGGCCTGCCGGGCAAACTGGCCGACTGCCAGGAGAAGGACCCTGCCCTTTCCGAACTGTACCTGGTGGAGGGTGACTCCGCAGGTGGTTCGGCCAAGCAAGGCCGTAACCGCCGCACCCAGGCGATCCTGCCGCTCAAGGGCAAGATCCTCAACGTCGAGAAAGCGCGCTTCGATAAGATGATCTCTTCTCAGGAGGTCGGCACGCTGATCACCGCACTGGGTTGTGGCATCGGCCGCGAAGAGTACAACATCGACAAGCTGCGTTATCACAACATCATCATCATGACCGATGCTGACGTCGACGGTTCGCACATCCGTACCCTGCTGCTGACCTTCTTCTTCCGGCAGCTGCCGGAGCTGGTCGAGCGTGGCTACATCTATATCGCCCAGCCACCGCTGTACAAGGTGAAGAAAGGCAAGCAGGAGCAGTACATCAAGGACGACGAGGCCATGGAAGAATACATGACCCAGTCGGCCCTTGAGGATGCCAGCCTGCACCTGGACGAAGCTGCGCCAGCCGTCTCCGGTGTTCAGCTGCAAGCCCTAGTAAATGAATTCCGCGGTGTGATGAAGACGTTGAAGCGTCTGTCGCGTCTGTACCCGGAAGAGCTGACCGAGCACTTCATCTACCTGAATAAGGTTTCCCTCGAGCAACTGGCCAACAAGGCGCAGATGGACGATTGGCTGAAGGCGTTCCAGCAGCGCCTGGATAACAGCCAGCGCTCCGGTCTGGTTTATAAAGCCGACTTGCATGAGGACAAGGAGCGCAACCTCTGGCTGCCTGTCGTTGAAACGACATCCCATGGTTTGGCCAGCTATGTCACCTTCAACCGTGACTTCTTCGGCAGCAATGACTACAAGACTGTCGTTGCCCTGGGTGAAAAGCTGGGTACCTTGCTGGGCGACGGCGCCTATGTTCAGCGTGGCGAACGTCGCAAGGCAGTTACCGAGTTCAAGGAAGCCCTCGACTGGCTGATGAACGAAAGCACCAAGCGCCACACCATCCAGCGATACAAAGGGCTGGGTGAGATGAACCCGGACCAGCTGTGGGAAACCACCATGGATCCGACCGTGCGCCGCATGCTCAAGGTGACCATCGAGGACGCCATCGCCGCCGATCAGCTGTTCAACACCCTGATGGGTGATGCGGTCGAACCGCGTCGCGACTTCATTGAAAGCAATGCGCTGTCGGTGTCCAACCTGGACTTCTGATCTTTCGGTCGGACACGCAAAAGAAAAAAGCCAATACGCGAGTATTGGCTTTTTTTTTGAATCAGCAGGTATGACTGATATTCAGGCAACTTTCGCCTGAACGGTGAACAGGCTCGCTCCCAGCGCCACGAACGAGGCGCCGAACAGCCGGTTCATCAACCGCGCACGGTTCGGCGAGGCGAGCTTGCGACGCAGCACCTGGGCCAGGGTCACATAGAAGGCGTGGGAGACGATCGAGCAGGCCGCGAAGGTCAGTACGAGAATGCCCAGCTGCACGGTCGAATCACTGCCCGGACGGATGAACTGCGGCAGGAACGCTGCGAAGAACAGGATCGCCTTGGGGTTGGTCAGCGCCACCGTCACGCCGTTGAGCATCAGCCTGTTATTGGTGGAGGCGCGCCCGGCCGGCTGGTCGAGTTTGTCGAAGGCGCTGGTGCGGCTCCTCCACTGCTTGACGCCCAGGTAGATCAGGTAGCTCGCGCCGAGCACCTTGAGTAGCAGTAAGGCGGTGGCGGACGCCTGTAGCACCACCCCCAACCCGGCACTGGTGGCGGCCGAGATTGCCAGCAAGCCGAAGGCGTTGCCGATCGAGCCGAGCATCGCCCGTCGCGGTCCGTAGGCCACCGAGTTGGACAGCGCCATGATGACCCCGGGACCTGGGGTCAGGGTAACCAGCATGGCGACGACGACAAAACCGAACCATTCGTGAAGCGACATCCTTGTACATCTCCTGGGGAACACCACATAGATTCGACGGACTGTAACAGATAGTTGCCCTGCTCATGAATGGCCGGCACCGCTTGCGATTACCGGCGGTCTTTACAGGTCCAGCACCAGGCGAGGCGACTTGCAACCCGACACGCAGATCATCATCGTCTTCCCTGCTTCCTGCTCGTGAGGGCTGAGCACGAAGTCGCGGTGGTCGGGCGTGCCTTCCAGCACAGTGGTTTCGCAGGAGCCGCACACCCCTTCCCGGCAGCTGAACGAGACCAGATGACCTGCGTCGAGCAGCGTGTCGATCAGGCTGCCGCGCCCGGGTCGAAACTCGCCAGCGCGCTGGGCCGCGGCACCCTCAATTTCCCGGCATTGGTCGATGCGATGCAGTACACCGGCTGGAAAGGGATGGTCGGTTTTGAAACCCGGGGCGGCACCCTGATGGGCGGTGTCAGTCACCTCAACCAGTTGGTGGCGGCTTCGACCCACTGATCAGCGAGACGCGAGGCACAGCCTCTCGTAAAACACGCGCACGGCAGCTAATCTGGCTGCCGTGCGTGTCTTCGTGCCAAGGAATCGCCATGACCGAACAATCGCTACCTACAGTCCAGGACGTGCAAGCCGCAGCCGATCGCCTGCAAGGCCATGTCCACCGTACTCCTGTGTTCACCTCCTCCACCCTCGACGCCCGGGTTGATGCGCAGGTCTTCTTCAAGTGCGAACAGTTTCAGCGCATGGGCGCCTTCAAGATTCGTGGCGCGCTCAATGCGCTGATGCGGCTCGATCCGGCCAGCCGGCAACGCGGAGTGGTCGCTTATTCGTCTGGCAACCACGCCCAGGGCGTCGCCCTCGCCGCCCGGGAGCTGGGTATGCCGGCGGTGATCGTGATGCCCGCCGACGCCCCTGCGGCAAAACGGGCAGCCACCGAAGGCTACGGTGCCACTGTGGTCGCCTATGACCGCTACCGCGAAGACCGTCTCGCCATCGCCCGTCAGTTGCAGTTGGATCACGGTTACACGCTGATCCCTCCGTTCGATCACCCGGATGTGATCGCCGGGCAAGGCACCGCGGCGCTCGAGCTGTTCGAGGAGACTGGCCCGCTGGACGTATTGCTGGTACCGGTGGGCGGCGGTGGGCTGATTTCCGGCTGTGCCCTGGCGGCGCATTTACGCAGCCCCGACTGCGAAGTGATCGGGGTCGAACCCGAGGCCGGCAACGACGGTCAGCAGTCCTTCCGCACCGGCAAACTGGTGAGCATCGACACGCCAGCGACCCTGGCCGACGGCGCGCAGTCGCAGTCGCTGGGGACGATCACCTTTCCATTGATCCAGCAGCTGGTGAGCGACATGGTCACGGTATCGGACGCGGAGTTGCTGCAGGCCATGGGTTTTCTGGCTGAGCGCATGAACCTGTTGGTCGAGCCCACCGGCTGCCTGGCGGCAGCAGCGGTAGTGAAGCTGCGCGAACGGCTGCGGGGCAAGCGAGTCGGGGTCATCCTCACCGGCGGTAACGTCGACCTGCAGCACTATGCGCGTTTGCTACTCGAAGCCGAGGGCGCCGCGACCCGCTGACAGCAGGTAACGACTCAAATCCTCGGGATGTTTCACGTGGAACATTTACAGCCCGAGGGTTTTGAGTCGCCGATACAGCGTGCGTTCACTCATGCCCAGATGTGCTGCCAGTTCGTTGCGTGATCCTTTGAAGGTTTCCAGGGCGTGCGCCAGGTCGGCCATTTCTTTGCGCCCCCGACTGCGCAAGTGGCCCTGATCTGACATCGGATGGATGTCTTCGGGCAGATGTTCCGGACGAATGAAACCGTCATCGGCAAACAGCCTGGCCCGTTCCAGGATGTTCCTGAGCTCACGAATGTTGCCTGGGAAGGTATGCAGGTTGAGGCACGAGAGTGTTTCGGCGGTAACCTTGGGCGAGTGCTTGCCGGCCATGCGTTGCAGCAGACTCTCACAGAGCAACGGCAAATCCTCGACCCGCTCACGCAGTGATGGCAGGCGAATCGGGAATCCGCTGATGCGGTAATACAGGTCTTCGCGGAACGTCCCCTCGGCAGCCATCTCTTTCAATGGCTTGTGCGTGGCCGAGACCAGGCGAAAATCCGAATGGACCGTACGCGTGCTGCCGACCGGGCGGAAGCTGCCGGACTCGATCAGGCGCAGCAGTTTCACCTGCATCGCCAGCGGTACTTCACCGATCTCATCGAGGAACAGGGTGCCACCGTGAGCGGCTTCGGCCAGGCCGATCTTGCGTTGGGTCGCACCGGTGAAGGCGCCCTTCTCATAGCCGAACAGTTCACTCTCGAACAACGACTCGGTCAGCCCGGTACAGTCCACCACCACCAGGGGACCATTGGCTCGGGGGCTGCCCAGGTGCAAGGCGCGGGCGAACAGCTCCTTGCCCGTGCCCGACTCGCCCTGGAGCAGTACCGGAATCTGCGCAGGGGCTGCACGTTGCAAACTGGCCACGGCGGTCTTGAAAGCTGGCGCCCGGCCAACCAGTCCTTGTTGTTGAGGTTGTGCCGATGCCAGGGTGACGCTGGTCAGGCGTTCGACGAAGGCCACTACCCTGCCCTCGTGATCGAGGATCGGGCGCAGCTCTACATCCACATGTTCCGGCCCTCGCGGGGTGTGATGGATGTGCAGCACGCGCTCCGGCACCTTGCTGTCCAGCGATTTGCGCAGTGGGCAATGTTCCCCGGCCTGGTCGCAGGGCACGGCATAGTGGTGCGAGACCCGGTGGCATTTTTCGCCGATCGGCGCGTGCTCCTCGTTGCCGAACTGGCGACGGTACGCCGCGTTGGCAGCCAGGATGTTGTAGTCGGTGTCCAACACGATACTGGGCAGGACATCGTGTTCGAGGTAGGACACCAGCGCGAGGATCGCGGGATGGGAAGCGGCTAGCATGACAGCACCAGATGAAGGACCTGGCGAGGGTAGCAAGGACTGCCAAACACTGCCATTGGCTGACAGTCGACTGCCAGGAACTGTCACCTTCGGGTCGCTCGAATGGGGGCTGCTGCGCAGCCCATCGCGGCACGAGGCCGCTCCTACGGGGGGAAGGCGTCCTATCTGAAAGGCTGGCATGTATCTTGATAAAGCACCCTCCACTGCCTATGCCTTCAAGGAGGCCCGGTAGATAACTGGAGAGTGCAATGATCATCGGCAACAACCTTCACGTCGAAGCATTCTTCGACAAGGCGACCTGGACCATCAGCTACCTGGTCATGGATGGCGAGACGCGCCAATGCGCGCTGATCGACAGCGTGCTGGACTATGACCCCAAGTCCGGGCGCACCTGCACCGATTCGGCGGACAAGCTGATCGCCCGTGTCGAGGCGCTGGACGCCAAGGTGCAATGGATCCTGGATACCCATGTGCACGCCGACCATCTGTCGGCGGCGGCCTATCTCAAGGAGCGGCTTGGCGGCAGCATCGCGATCGGTGCGCAGATCACCCAGGTGCAGAAAGTCTTCGGCACCTTGTTCAACGCCGAGCCGGGTTTTGCCCGTGACGGCAGCCAGTTCGATGTCCTGTTCGAAGATGAAGAGGGATTTCGCATCGGCAACCTGCATGCCCGTGCCCTGCACACCCCAGGGCATACACCGGCGTGCATGAGCTACATGGTCGAGGACGCAGGTGAGAAGGCCGTGTTCGTCGGCGACACCTTGTTCACCCCCGACTATGGCACCGCCCGTTGCGACTTTCCGGGCGCCAGCGCGCGAACCCTGTACCGGTCGATCCGTCGCCTGCTCGCCTTCCCCGACCAGACCCGGCTGTTCATGTGCCATGACTACCTGCCCGGTGGTCGTGAGCTTTGCTTTGTCACCACCGTGGCCGAGCAACGCGCTAAAAACATCCATATTCATGAGGGCGTCAGTGAAGAGAGTTTTGTGCAGATGCGCGAAGCCCGTGACAAGACCCTCGACATGCCCGTGCTGATCCTGCCGTCGGTGCAGATCAACATGCGCAGCGGGCAATTCCCCGAACCTGAAGCCAACGGTGTGAGCTACCTGAAGATCCCGCTGAACAAGCTGTAAGCCACGCCGTACCCATAACGAGATTTCCAAGGAACACCGCCATGCCTGCCTTGCTGTCCCCTGCCGTTTCCTCCCGTGCCGACCACCACAAGGTGGTGATCGTCGGCGCCGGTGCCGCCGGTATCGCCACCGCCTCCAGCCTGATCGCCCGTGACCCGTCGCTGGATATTGCCTTGATCGACCCTGCCGACGTGCACTACTACCAACCTGGCTGGACCATGGTCGGCGCCGGTGTTTTCAAGGCACCGAGTACCGCCCAGACCATGGCGGCCACCCTGCCCCGTGGCGTGCGCTGGATCAAGGCACGGGTGGAGGGCTTCGACCCTCAGGGGCAGCTGGTGGTGCTCGAGGACGGGCGTGCGGTCAGCTATGAACAGCTGGTGGTCTGCCCGGGATTGAAACTCGACTGGAACGCCATCGAGGGTTTGAGCGAGACCCTCGGACGCAACGGCGTCACCTCCAACTACCGCTACGACCTGGCGCCCTACACCTGGCAACTGGTGCAGAACCTCAAGCAGGGGCGCGCCCTCTTCACCCAGCCGCCGATGCCGATCAAATGCGCCGGTGCGCCGCAGAAGGCGCTGTACCTGTCCTGCGATCACTGGTTGCGCAATGGGCACCTGGGCAATGTCAGGGCCAGCTTCTTCAATGCCGGGGCGGTGCTGTTCGGTGTACCGGACTATGTGCCGGCGCTGATGAGCTACATCGACAAGTACGGCGTGGACCTGAACTATCAGCATCGCCTGACGGCGGTGGATGGTCCGAACAAGCGCGCCACGTTCATCCGTACCCTCCCCGACGGCAGCACCGAGACCCGGGTCGAGGCCTTTGACATGCTGCATGTGGTGCCGCCCCAGGTGGCGCCTGACTTCATCCGCCAGAGCCCGCTGGCCGATGCGGCGGGCTGGGTGGATGTCGATCCCCATACCCTGCGTCATCGCCAGTTCGGCAATGTCCACGCGCTGGGTGACGTGGCCAATACCAGCAACGCCAAGACCGCCGCCGCCGCCCGCAAGCAGGCGCCGGTGGTGGCCAACAATGTGCTGGTGGCACTCGGTCGCCTGTCGACCCTGGCCCAGTACGACGGCTACGGCTCCTGCCCGTTGACGGTCGAGCGCGGCAAGATCGTCCTGGCCGAGTTCACCTATGGCGGCAAGGTCGCGCCGAGCTTCCCGCGCTGGCTGCTCGATGGCCGCAAGCCAACCCGCCTGGCCTGGTTGCTCAAGGCGCAGATCCTGCCGCCGCTGTACTGGAAGGCCATGCTCAAGGGCCGCGAGTGGCTGGCCCGGCCGCAACCTCTGGTGGTCGAGGCGCAGCAGTGATCGAACAGCAACTGCTGGGCGCCGGGCTCGGCGCGATCATTGGCGCGGTGCTGGCCCTGACCGGCGCAGGCGGCGGCATCCTCGCGGTGCCGCTACTGGTGTTCGGCCTGGGGCTGAGCATGGTTGAGGCGGCGCCGATCGGCCTGCTGGCGGTGGGGCTGGCAGCTGCGGTCGGTGCGGTGCTCGGCCTGCGCCAGGGGCTGGTGCGCTACCGGGCGGCCCTGTTTATCGCGGTGATCGGGATTGCCTGTGCGCCCTTCGGGCTTATGCTCGCTCACCGAGTCCCCAATACGCCGTTGGCCTTGGTGTTCGCCGGGGTGCTGGTGTACGCCTGCCTGCGGATCTGGCGCAAGGCGGCGCGTGAGCTGCGTGGCGAGTCACCCTGTGGTGAGCGGGAGATCATGCCCTGTGTGCTTAACCCGCTGCAGGGGCGCTTGCGCTGGACCCTGCCCTGCGCCCGGGCGCTGGCATTCACCGGGATGCTGTCGGGGTTGCTGTCAGGCCTGCTGGGTGTCGGTGGTGGCTTCGTGATCATCCCGGCACTGAACCGCTATACCAACCTGAACATGAAAAGCATCGTCGCCACCTCGCTGGCGGTGATCGCCCTGGTGTCCATCGGCAGCGTGGTCAGCGCCAGCGTGGCGGGGGTGATGCACTGGAGGGTCGGGGCGCCGTTCGCCGTGGGGGCGGTGCTGGGTCTCTTGCTGGCGCGGCCATTGGCGAGCAAGCTGGCCGGCCCTCGTCTGCAGCAGCTGTTCGCCGTGGTGGGCTGTAGCGCTGCGGTACTGCTGGCCGGCAAGGCGCTACTCGGCTAGCAACTCGTCCTGTTCGGCAGCGCACAGCGCCAGCAGGTAGTCCCACAACACCCGCAGGCGTACCGACTTGTGCAGCTCGCGGCGGGTGCAGATCCAGTAGCTGCGCTGGATGGTCTCGCTGGGCAGCACACGCACCAGCTTGGAGTCGTGGCGAGCCATGTAGTTGGGTAGCACGGCAATACCCAGCCCAGCCTGCGCGGCTTGCTGCTGGGCGATCACGCTGGTGCTGCGGAACACCACGTTGGGCGCCCGGCAGAAACTGTTGAGGAACAGCAGCTCCTGGCTGAACAGCAGGTCGTCGACATAGCCGATCCAGCTGTGCCGGGCCAGGTCTTCGCGGCTGTGCAGCGGTGGCGCGCGGTCCAGGTAGTCCTGGCTGGCATACAGGGCCAGGCGATAGTCGGTGAGCTTGCGGGTGATCAGCAGGTCGGCGTTGGGGCGTTCCAGGTGAATGCTGATCTCGGCTTCGCGGTTGAGGATGCTGACGAACCGCGGCACCGCCACCAGTTCCACTTCGAGCCCCGGGTAGCGCTGGAACAAGGCTTTCATGCGCGGGGTGAAGAACATGATGCCGATGCCTTCGGTCACCCCCAGGCGGATCTTGCCCAATGGCGTGATGGCCTGGGTGATTTCTTCCTGCGCCAGCAGGGCGACGTTCTCCATGGCTTCGGCATGCTTGAGCAGGGCCTGGCCGGAAGGCGTGAGTTCGTAACCCTGGGCGTGCTGGACGAACAGCGCGGTGCCCAGGTGCTTTTCGATGCTCTCGATATGCCGGGCCACGGTGCTGTGGGTGGTGTTGAGGCGCTTGGCGGCGGTAAGCAGGCGACCGCTGCGCTGCAACTCGAGGAAAAACCGCAGATCGTTCCAGTCGAACATGCTTGTTCCTTTGGCTGTTCGCGCTGGCCCTTTCGCCGGTAAACCCACTCCCACAGGCTCACCGCCGACCCTGAATTCGGCGATAACCCTGTGGGAGCGGGTTTACCCGCGAAGGGGCCGGCTCAGGTATGGCGCTGTGCTAAAACGCACAACGGCTGCGCGAAATCTCGTGTTTCCTCGGCGAAATTAATCAATAAGATGGATCGGGACAAGAATAATAATCAGGCGCGAGGTTGCACATGCCATCAGCCGATCCTGTCTACGACTATGTGGTCGTGGGTGCCGGTCCCGCCGGTTGCCTGCTGGCCAACCGCTTGTCCGCCGACCCTTCGTGCCGCGTATTGCTGCTCGAGGCGGGTGGCCGCGACAATTATCCCTGGATTCACATCCCCGTCGGTTACCTCTACTGCATCGGCAACCCACGCACCGACTGGTGTCTCAAGACCGAGGCCCAGCCCGGCCTGAACGGTCGCAGCCTGGGTTATCCACGGGGCAAGGTGCTGGGCGGCTGCTCGTCGATCAACGGCATGATCTACATGCGTGGCCAGGCCGCCGACTACGACCGCTGGGCCGAGCAAGGCAATGACGGGTGGGCGTGGAAGGATGTGTTGCCCTTGTTCAAGGCCAGCGAGAACCACTTCGCCGGCTCCAGCGACAGCCACGGCGTCGAGGGGGAATGGCGGGTCGAGAAGCAGCGCTACAGCTGGCCGATCCTCGATGCCTTCCGCGATGCCGCCGAGCAGAGTGGCATTGCCAAGGTCGGCGACTTCAATACGGGTGACAACGCCGGCTGTGGATACTTTCAGGTCAATCAGCGCAGCGGTGTGCGCTGGAACTCGGCCAAGGCGTTTCTCAGGCCCATCCTCAAGCGCCCCAACCTGACAGTGTTGACGGGCGTACAGGTCGACCAGGTGCTGCTCGACAATACCCGCGCCCGGGCGGTGAAGGCCTTGTGGCAAGGTGCCTGGCATGAGTTCGCCGCCCGTCGAGAGATCATCCTGTGCGCGGGCTCCGTGGGCTCGCCCGGCATTCTGCAACGCTCCGGCATCGGCCCACGCAAGCTGCTCGAAGACCTGGGTATCGGTGTACGCCACGATATGCCCGGGGTTGGCGGCAACCTTCAGGACCATCTGCAGTTGCGGTTGATCTACCAGATCCGCAACACCCGCACCCTCAACCAGATGGCCAACAGCCTGTGGGGCAAGCTGGGCATGGGCCTGCGCTACGCCTACGACCGCAGCGGCCCGCTGGCCATGGCGCCGAGCCAGCTGGGCGCCTTCGCCCGTTCAGGCCCCGAGCAGGCAACCGCCAACCTGCAGTACCACGTGCAGCCGTTGTCGCTGGACCGTTTCGGCGAACCGCTGCACCGCTTCCCGGCCTTCACCGCCTCGGTGTGCAACCTGCGCCCGGCGAGCCGTGGGCGCATCGACATCCGCTCGGCGGACATGAATGCCGCGCCGGTGATCGACCCCAACTACCTCAGTGACCCCGAGGACCTGCGCGTCGCCGCCGAGGCCATCCGCCTCACCCGGCGCATCGTCCAGGCCCCTGCCCTGGCGGCGTTCGATCCTCGCGAGTACTTGCCAGGCCCTGCCCTGCAGAGCGACGAAGATCTGCACCAGGCCGCCGCTCAGATCGGCACCACCATCTTCCACCCGGTGGGCACCTGCCGCATGGGCAGCGGCACGCTCGACGTTGTGGATAACCAGCTGCGCGTGCATGGCATCCCAGGCTTGCGCGTGGCCGACGCTTCGATCATGCCGCAGATCGTTTCCGGCAATACCTGTTCACCCACGTTGATGATTGCCGAAAAGGCGGCACAACTGATCCTCAAGGGGGCCAATACCCAGACCAACCTCAGCGACGCCAGCGCGATACCGACGCCCTGACCCGGGTGTTTGCAACAGCGGCGGCTTGTGGTCGCAAGTCGCCGGCAGTGGAACAACAAGAATAATCACTGTGGCCTGCGGGCCGAGGACAGCAACGATGTCGGATTACATCCAGGAACAGGGGGCGGCGGCGAGCAGCCCAAGCCGTCGTGAAGAGCGCAAGATCATTTTCGCGTCATCCCTCGGGACGGTGTTCGAGTGGTATGACTTTTTTCTCTATGGCGCGCTGGCTGCGGTCATCAGCAAGCAGTTCTTCGCGGGGGTCAACGACACCACCGCCTTCATCTTCGCCCTGATGGCCTTCGCCGCCGGCTTCCTGGTGCGCCCGTTCGGCGCGCTGGTGTTCGGCCGGCTGGGCGACATGATCGGGCGCAAGTACACCTTCCTGGTGACCATCGTGCTGATGGGCTTGTCGACCTTCGCGGTGGGGTTGTTGCCGACCTACGCCAGCATCGGCATCGCCGCGCCGATCATCCTGGTAGTGCTGCGCATGCTCCAGGGATTGGCGCTGGGCGGTGAATACGGTGGTGCGGCCACCTATGTCGCCGAACACGCGCCTCATGGCAAACGTGGCTTCCACACCGGCTTCATCCAATCCACTGCCACACTGGGCCTGCTGTTGTCGCTGACCGTCGTCCTGGCCAGCCGCTATATCAGTGGCGACCAGTTCGAAACCTGGGGCTGGCGCCTGCCGTTCCTGCTGTCGATCGTGCTGCTGGCGATTTCCACCTGGATCCGCATGAGCATGCACGAGTCGCCGGCCTTCGTGAAAATGAAGGCCCAGGGCAAGGTGAGCAAATCGCCGATCCGTGAGTCGTTCACCTCGTGGCCCAACCTCAAGGTGGTGCTCACCGCGCTGTTCAGTATCAACGCCGGGCAGGCGGTGACCTTCTACACCGCGCAGTTCTACGTGCTGTTCTTCATGACCCAGATGCTCAAGATGGACCCGGCCCAGGCCAACACCCTGCTGATCATCAGCGTGGTGATCGGTGCGCCGTTCTTCGTGTTCTTCGGCTGGCTGTCGGACCGGGTCGGGCGCAAGCCGATCCTGATGCTTGGCCTTTTGCTGGCGACGGTGTTGTACTTCCCGCTGTTCAAGGCCCTGAGCCATTACGCCAATCCGCAGATCGACGCTGCCAGTCGCCAGGCGCCGATCGTCGTCACCGCCGATCCCAAGGGCTGCACCTTCCAGTTCGACCCGGTGGGCAAGGCACGCTTCGACAGCCCGTGCGACAAGGTCAAGACGTTCCTGGTCAAGCAGGGGCTGCCCTACAGTTCGGTGAATGTCGCTGGCAGCGAGGTGATCGTCAGCATCGGCGACAAGACCATCAATGGCTTCGACGAGACGGCCATGCGCAGTGCCATCGATAGCGCCGGCTACCCGGCCAAGGCGGATCCTGCGCATGTGAACCAGGTGATGGTGGTGGTGCTCATCGTCGCCATGATCCTGATCGCCACCATGACCTACGGGCCGTTGGCGGCGGTTATGGTCGAACTGTTCCCGACGCGTATCCGCTACACCTCGATGTCCCTGCCCTACCACATCGGCAACGGCTGGTTCGGTGGTTTCCTGCCGACGGTGTCGTTCGCGTTGGTGGTGTACACCGGGGATATCTTCTATGGGCTGTGGTACCCGGTGCTGATCACCGGGGTGAGCCTGGTGGTGGGGATCTTCTGCCTGAAAGAGACTCGGGATGTGGATATCGACAAGGTTTAGGCAGTACAGATGACACGACGTGGGAGCGGGCTTGCCCCGCGATACCGGCGCAGCCGGTGCCATCCATCGCGGGGCAAGCCCGCTCCCACGTACTCGCTATGCCACCATCAAACGAGCACAAAAAAACCGGCGTAAAAGCCGGTTTTTTTATCGCGGGAAAAAACTTATGCACGATTTTCGAAAAAACGTCATACATGGAAATAAATATCTAATTCAATAACTTAGCTATGTTTGGAGACGCTTAATCCAAAAATTGCTAACACGTTATCCACAGATCGTCAGGCAGGCTGCTGCTCGGGTTTTTCCGCCGCGGGCGGCAGCGAACCCATGGCGCGTTGGGCCGCCTCGTTCCATGCCTGGGCTCGGTCGTTGAGCTCAGCGATGGCTCGCGGACCTGTCCCCTCCGGGTACATCGGCTCGCCAATCACCACCTCGATGGTGCCCGGGCGCTTGCCCCAGCCTTCACGCGGCCAGAACTTGCCGGCATTGTGGGCGATCGGCAGCACCGGCAGGCCTGCGTTCACCGCCAATGCGGTACCACCACGGGAGAACTTGCCGATCTGACCGTGCGGCACGCGGGTGCCTTCGGGGAAGATCAACACCCAGGTGCCCTGCTTGAGCAGCTCGTCGCCCTGGCTGGCAACCTGGCGCAGGGCCTCCTTCGGGTTCTTCCGGTCGATGGCGATCGGTCGCAGCATGGCCATGGCCCAGCCGAAGAACGGCACATACAGCAGCTCGCGCTTGAGCACCTGGCTCAGCGGCGAGAAATACGCCGACAGGAAGAACGTCTCCCAGGTGCTCTGGTGGTTGGACAGGATCACGCAAGGTACCTCAGGCACGTTCTCGGCGCCGGTGATCTTGTAGTCGATCCGCAGGATCGTCCGTACCAGGAACAGCGCGCAGCGGCACCAGTAGACGTTGATGAACCGGTAGCGCTTGGGGAACGGCAGGAAAGGCGCGACAAAGAAGCTCAGCGAGCACCACAGCAGCGAACTGGTGCCCAACAGCAGGTAAAAAAGAAAGATTCTGATCGCCTGCAGGATCGACATAGTGGCATGTACCGTTGCGGGGCGTGCCCGCCTAATGAAAAGTGCGCCGTTCCTGGCGCACTCATTTAAATAAGTTCTCTGGCGATGGCTGCCAGATCGTCGAAAATCAGTGTAGTTTGCGGGACACCTTTTTCCAGGGTCCTTTCACCCTTGCCGGTTTTCACCAACACGGGTTGTGCATCGACGGCCAGGGCCGCCTCCAGGTCACCTTTGCTGTCACCGACGAACCATACGTCGGCCAGCGGTACCTGGTAGTGCTCGGCAATGGTCCGCAGCATGCCAGGCTTGGGCTTGCGGCAGTCGCAGCCCTCGTCCGGGCCGTGCGGACAATGCACGATCAGGCCAACTTCGCCGCCCTGCTCGGCCACCAGCGCGCGCAGGCGTGCATGCATGGCCTCGAGGGTTTCCAGCGGGTAGTAGCCGCGGGCAATGCCGGACTGGTTGGTGGCAACCGCCACCGTCCAGCCCGCCTTGCTCAACTGCGCGATGGCCTCGATCGAGCCGGGAATGGGGATCCACTCCTCCAGCGACTTGATGTAGGCGTCGGAGTCGTGGTTGATCACTCCGTCTCGATCAAGAATCAGCAGTTTCAACGACTCACCCCAGCAGCGAGATATCGGCCACGCCCAGGAACAGACCGCGCAGGCGGCTGAGCAGGGCATAACGGTTGGCGCGTACCTTGGCGTCCTCGGCGTTGACCATCACCGCCTCGAAGAAGGCGTCGACCGGGTCACGCAGGGCCGCCAGGCGGGCCAGGGCCTCGCTGTACTGACGCGCGGCCGCCATCGGTTGCACGGCCTGGTCGGCCTGCTGGATGGCCGAGTACAGGGAGAACTCGTTGGCGTTGTCGAAGTACTTCGGCTCGACCTGGTCGGCGATGGCGCCTTCGGCCTTGCCCAGCAGGTTGGATACGCGCTTGTTCGCCGCGGCCAGGGCTTCGGCTTCCGGCAGCTTGCGGAAGGCCTGCACGGCCTGTACGCGCTGGTCGAAGTCCAGCGCCGAGCCCGGCTTCAGGGCACGCACCGACAGGTAGGTGGAGACGTCGATGCCTTCGTCCTCGTAGCGCGCGCGCAGGCGGTCGAAGACGAACTCCAGCACCTGCTCGGACAGGCCGGCGGCCTTGACCTTGGCACCGAACTGCTTGACCGCGAACTCGACCGCGACGGCCAGGTCCAGGTCCAGCTGCTTCTCGATCAGGATGCGCAGCACGCCCAGGGCGGCACGACGCAGGGCGTACGGGTCCTTGCTGCCGGTGGGCAGCATGCCGATGCCGAAGATGCCGACCAGGGTGTCGAGCTTGTCGGCGATGGCCACGGCGGCACCGGTGAGGGTCTGCGGCAGCTCGGCGCCGGCGCCGCGCGGCATGTACTGCTCGTTCAGCGCCAGGGCGACGTCTTGCGGCTCGCCGTCGTTCAGGGCGTAGTAGTAGCCGGCGATGCCCTGCATTTCAGGGAATTCGCCGACCATTTCCGAGGCCAGGTCGCACTTGGACAGCAGGCCGGCACGGCCGGCGTTGGCGGCGCTGCCGCCGATGTACGGGGCAATGAAGGCGGCCAGCTTGGAAACGCGCTCGGCCTTGTCGAACACGGTGCCCAGCTGAGCCTGGAACACCACGTTCTTCAGGCGCTCGTTGAAGCTTTCCAGCGGCTGCTTCTTGTCCTGCTTGAAGAAGAACTCGGCGTCGGTCAGGCGTGGGCGCACGACCTTCTCGTTGCCTTCGACGATCTGCTTCGGATCGCGGCTCTCGACGTTGGCCACGGTGATGAAGCGCGGCAGCAGCTTGCCTTCGCTGTCCAGCAGGCAGAAGTACTTCTGGTTGTCCTGCATGGTGGTGATCAGGGCTTCCTGCGGCACCTCGAGGAAACGCTCCTCGAACGAGCACACCAGCGGCACCGGCCACTCGACCAGGGCGGTCACTTCGTCCAGCAGCGCCGGTGGCACGATGGCCGTGCCTTCCTGCTGCATGGCCAGCTCGGCGGTGCGCTTGCTGATCAGCTCGCGACGCTCGGCGAAGTCGGCCAGCACGTGGGCCTTGCGCAGGTCCTCGACGTAGTTGGCCGGGGTGGTGATGAGCACGTTTTCCGGGTGGTGGAAGCGGTGGCCACGGGATTCACGGCCGGCCTTCTGGGCCAGGATGGTGCAATCGACCACCTGGTCGCCGAGCAGCATCACCAGCCACTGGGTCGGGCGCACGAACTCTTCACGGCTGGCGCCCCAGTGCATGCGCTTGGGGATCGGCAGGTCGTTGAGCGAATCCTCGACGATGGTCGGCAGCAGGCTGGCGGTGGCCTTGCCCGGAATGTGCTGGGAGAAGCGCAGCTTGGGGCCGCTCTGGTCGATGTCCGACAGCTCCACGCCGCACTTCTTGGCGAAGCCCAGGGCGGCCTGGGTCGGCTGGCCTTCGGCGTTGAACGCGGCCTGCACCGGCGGGCCGTCGATGTTGATGCTGCGGTCCGGCTGCTGCACGTCCAGCTGGCGGATCAGCACGGCCAGGCGGCGCGGCGCGGCGTAGACCTGCTTGCCGGTGTAGTTCAGGCCGGCGGCCTGCAGGCCTTTCTCGATACCGGCGAGGAACGCGTCGCCCAAGCTGGCGAGGGCCTTCGGTGGCAGCTCTTCGGTGCCCAGTTCAACCAGGAAATCTTGAGCACTCATTGTGCAGCCTCCAGCTTAGCCAACACTTCGTCACGCAGTTCGGGAGAGGCCATCGGGAAGCCCAGGCGTGCGCGGGCTTGCAGATAGCTTTGCGCCACGTCCCGGGCCAGGGTACGTACGCGCAGGATGTAGCGCTGGCGCTCGGTCACCGAGATGGCGCGGCGGGCGTCCAGCAGGTTGAAGGTGTGCGAGGCCTTCAGGACCATTTCGTAGGTCGGCAGCGGCAGGTCCAGCTTGATCAGGCGGTTCGCTTCGCTTTCGTAGAAGTCGAACAGTTCGAACAGCTTCTCGACGTTGGCGTGCTCGAAGTTGTAGGTCGACTGTTCCACTTCGTTCTGGTGGAACACGTCGCCGTAGGTGACCTTGCCGAACGGACCGTCGGCCCATACCAGGTCGTAGACCGAGTCCACACCCTGCAGGTACATGGCCAGGCGCTCCAGGCCGTAGGTGATCTCACCGGTGACCGGGTAGCACTCGATGCCACCGACCTGCTGGAAGTAGGTGAACTGGGTCACTTCCATGCCGTTCAGCCAGATTTCCCAACCCAGGCCCCAGGCACCGAGGGTCGGCGATTCCCAGTTGTCTTCGACGAAGCGGATGTCGTGAACCAGTGGATCCAGGCCGATGGCTTTCAGCGAGCCGAGGTACAGCTCCTGGAAGTTGGCCGGGTTCGGCTTGAGTACCACCTGGAACTGGTAGTAGTGCTGCAGGCGGTTGGGGTTTTCGCCATACCGCCCGTCGGCGGGGCGACGGCTGGGCTGCACGTAGGCGGCGTTCCAGGTCTCCGGGCCTACGGCGCGCAGGAAGGTAGCGGTGTGGAAAGTGCCGGCGCCTACTTCCATATCGTAGGGCTGAAGCACCACACAACCTTGCTCGGCCCAGTAGTTCTGCAGGGCGAGGATCAGGTCTTGGAAGGTACGCACGGCTGGCGTAGGCTGGCTCACGAAATTCACCTGTATCTGGGGATGCGGATGTAAAGAGCGGGAGTATACCCGATTCGCCTCGCCCTCTACGTTATTGGAGCCTTATGCCACGCTGCTTTTGGTGTTCCGACGATCCGTTGTACCAGGCCTATCACGACCATGAGTGGGGAACGCCGCAGCGCGATCCGGCGTTGCTCTTCGAGATGCTTTTGCTCGAAGGGTTCCAGGCGGGGTTGTCGTGGATCACGGTACTGAAGAAACGCGAGCGCTATCGCCAGGTGCTGGATGGCTTCGATCCGGTGAAACTGGCGCGCCTGAGCGACGAGCGCATCGAGGAGCTGATGCTTGATCCCGGCATCATTCGCAACCGCCTCAAGCTCAAGGCCGTGCGCCGCAATGCCCAGGCCTGGCTGGCTGTGGATAACCCCGCCGAATGGCTGTGGTCGTTCGTCGGCGGTGCGCCGAAGATCAACCAGTTCCAGGGGCGCGGCGACGTGCCGGCGGTCACCGATGAGGCCAAGGCCATGAGCAAGGCCCTGCAGAAGGCCGGCTTCACCTTTGTCGGGCCGACCATCTGCTACGCCTTCATGCAGGCCACCGGCATGGTCATGGACCACACCACCGACTGTGATCGTTACGCCGCGCTGGTGCGCTGACGGGGTACAATGCGCGCCTTGCTGAAATAAGGAATTCGCCTGTGGAAAAGTTCAAGGGCGCCCTGATGGTCGGGGTGCTGCGCCTGTTTGCCAAGCTGCCCTGGGGCGCTGTGCAGCGCGTCGGCGCCGGTATCGGCTGGCTGATGTGGAAAATCCCCAATGGCTCGCGCAATGTCGTGCGGATCAACCTGGCCAAGTGTTTCCCGGAGATGGACCCGGTCGAGCGCGAGCAGCTGGTTGGCCGCGCGTTGAAGGATATCGGCAAGTCGTTTGTCGAGAGCGCCTGCGCCTGGATCTGGCCGCCGCAGCGCTCGCTGGAGCTGGTCAAGGAAGTGCACGGCCTGGAAGTGCTGGAGCAGGCCCTGGCCTCGGGCAAGGGCGTGGTCGGCATCACCAGCCACCTGGGCAACTGGGAGGTGCTCAACCACTTCTACTGCAACCAGTGCAAACCGATCATCTTCTACCGCCCGCCCAAATTGAAGGCTGTGGATGACTTGCTGCGTGAACAGCGCGTACAGATGGGCAACCGCGTGGCGCCTTCGACCAAGGAAGGCATCCTCAGCGTGATCAAGGAAGTGCGTCGGGGTGGCCAGGTGGGGATTCCGGCCGACCCGGAGCCGGCGGAGTCGGCGGGCGTGTTCGTGCCGTTCCTCGGCACCCAGGCGCTGACCAGCAAGTTCGTGCCGAACATGCTGGCTGGCGGCAAGGCGGTGGGTGTTTTCCTGCATGCCCTGCGGTTGCCGGATGGCTCGGGCTTCAAGGTGTTCCTGGAAGCGGCGCCGGAAGCGATGTACAGCACCGATGTGACTGAATCGGCGGCGGCCATGAGCAAGGTGGTCGAGCGTTATGTGCGCGAGTACCCGAGCCAGTACATGTGGAGCATGAAGCGCTTCAAGAAGCGTCCGGCGGGCGAGCCGCGCTGGTATTGAGATTGCTGGGGGCGCTTCGCGGCACAAGGCCGCTCCTACAAGGTGACCGCGATCCCCTGTAGGAGCGGCCTTGTGCCGCGAAAGGGCTGCAAAGCAGCCCCGGCGATCTCAGATCTTGTTCAATTTCTTCAGGAACACGGTCATCTCTTTCTCAGCCTGCTTGTCGCCATGGGCCTGCGCCGCGACGATCCCCTCTTCCCAGGCCTTGCGCGCGCCGTCCAGATCCCCGCTCAACTGATACGCCTTCCCCAGCAGTTTCCACGCCGCCGAGTACTTCGGATCCTGCTTCACACAAGCTGCCAGGTGCACCGCTGCTTCAGCCCCATTGCCCTCGTCCAGCCAGGCCTTGCCCAGCCCGAACCTCAGCAGCGGGTTATCCACACCCTTGGCCAGCATCTTCTCCAGCGATTCGCGCATAGGTTTCTCTCCCGAATCCATGATGTTGCGGGCGCCTGTGGGAGCGGGTTCACCCGCGAATGCGTCGCTGAATCGGCAATCGTATTCGCGGGTAAACCCGCTCCCACAGGGGTTGGCTTTCTCTTCTAGAAAAAACTCAGGCCCACGTGGAACAGCTTCTCCACGTCCCGAATATGCTTTTTATCCACAACGAACAGGATCACATGGTCGCCCGACTCGATCACCGTGTCGTCGTGGGCGATCAGCACTTCCTCGTCGCGGATGATCGCGCCGATGGTGGTGCCCGGCGGCAGCGAGATGTCCTCGATGGCCTTGCCCACTACCTTGCTCGACTTCGAATCGCCATGGGCCACCGCCTCGATGGCCTCGGCCGCGCCGCGGCGTAGCGAGTGCACGCTGACGATATCGCCGCGGCGCACGTGGGCCAGCAAGGTGCCGATGGTGGCCAGCTGCGGGCTGATGGCGATGTCGATCTCGCCGCCCTGCACCAGGTCGACGTAGGCCGGGTTGTTGATGATGGTCATCACCTTGCGCGAGCCCAGGCGCTTGGCCAGCAGCGACGACATGATGTTGGCCTCGTCGTCATTGGTCAGGGCCAGGAAGATGTCGGCGTCGGCGATGTTCTCTTCGAGCATCAGGTCGCGGTCGGAGGCGCTGCCCTGCAGCACCACGGTGCTTTCGAGGGTGTCGGAGAGGTAGCGGCAGCGCGCCGGGTTCATCTCGATGATCTTTACCTGGTAGCGACTCTCGATGGCCTCGGCCAGGCGCTCGCCGATCTGTCCGCCGCCGGCGATGACCACGCGCTTGTTGGTCTCGTCGATACGCCGCAGCTCGCCCATCACCGCGCGGATGTCCTTCTTCGCGGCGATGAAGAACACCTCATCGTCGGCCTCGATCACCGTGTCGCCCTGGGGCGTGATCGGCCGGTCACGACGGAAGATCGCCGCCACGCGGGTGTCGACGTTGGGCATGTGGGCGCGGATCTGGCGCAGTTGCTGGCCCACCAGCGGGCCGCCGTAGTAGGCCCTGACCGCCACCAGTTGGGCCTTGCCTTCGGCGAAGTCGATCACCTGCAGCGAGCCCGGGTGTTCGATCAGGCGCTTGATGTAGTTGGTCACCACCTGCTCGGGGCTGATCAGCACGTCCACCGGGATGTGGTCGTTGTCGAACAGCTCTTCGCGGGTCAGGTAGGCCGACTCGCGCACCCGGGCGATCTTGGTCGGGGTGTGGAACAACGAATAGGCGACCTGGCAGGCGACCATGTTGGTCTCGTCGCTGTTGGTCACCGCCACCAGCATGTCGGCGTCGTCGGCGCCGGCCTGGCGCAGCACCGTCGGCAGCGAGGCGCGGCCCTGCACGGTGCGGATGTCCAGGCGATCGCCCAGGTCGCGCAGGCGCTCGCTGTCGGTGTCGACCACGGTGATGTCGTTGGCTTCGCTGGCCAGGTGCTCTGCCAGCGTACCGCCTACCTGGCCTGCGCCGAGGATGATGATCTTCATCCGCTACTCCCTACCCTTTTTGTTCTTTACCCGCGCGAGGCGGCAATCTTGATCAGCTTGGCATAGTAGAACCCGTCGTGGCCGCCTTCCTGGGCCAGCAGCTGGCGGCCGTGGGGCTGGCGCAGGCCGGCCTCAAGGGCCAGGTCCAGCTCGCGGGCGCCGGGGGTGCGGGCGAGGAAGGCGTCGATCACTTCGGTGTTCTCGGTTGGCAGGCTCGAGCAGGTCGCGTAAAGCAGCATGCCGCCCACTTCCAGGGTCGGCCACAAGGCATCGAGCAGCTCGCCTTGCAGCGTTGCCAGGGCCGGGATGTCCTCGGCCTGGCGGGTCAGCTTGATGTCCGGGTGGCGGCGGATCACGCCGGTGGCCGAGCAGGGCGCATCGAGCAGGATGCGCTGGAATGGCTTGCCGTCCCACCAACTGGTGGTGTCGCGGGCGTCGCAGGCGATCAGCTCGGCGTCGAGCTTGAGGCGGTCGAGGTTCTCGCGCACGCGGGCCAGGCGTTTGGCTTCCAGGTCGATGGCGACCATGTGGGCCAGGCCAGGTTCGGCTTCCAGCAGGTGGCAGGTCTTGCCGCCCGGGGCGCAGCAGGCGTCGAGCACGCGCTGGCCGGGGGCCAGTTCGAGCAGGTCGGCGGACAGTTGCGCGGCTTCGTCCTGCACGCTCACCCAGCCGTCGGCGAAGCCCGGCAAACCACGTACGTCGCAGGCTTCGGCCAGGACGATACCGTCGCGGCTGAACTGGCAGGCGCTGGCCTGGATGCCAGCCTCGGCCAGCAGCACCAGGTAGGCGTCGCGGCTGTGGTGGCGGCGGTTGATCCGCAGGATCATCGGCGGGTGGGCGTTGTTGGCGGCGCAGATGGCTTCCCATTGCTCCGGCCAGAACGTTTTCAGCGCCTTCTGCAGCCAGCGCGGGTGTGCGGTGCGTACCACGGGGTCGCGTTCCATGCCGGCGAGCAGCTCCTCGCCTTCACGCTGGGCGCGGCGCAGCACGGCATTGAGCAGGCCCTTGGCCCACGGCTTCTTGAGCTTGTCGGCGCAACCCACGGTCTCGCCGATGGCGGCGTGGGCCGGGATGCGCGTGTAGAACAGCTGGTACAGGCCGACCAGCAGCAGCGCCTGTACATCGGCGTCGGCGGCCTTGAACGGCTTCTGCAGCAGTTGCGCGGCCAGCAGGTCCAGGCGCGGCTGCCAGCGGGCGGTACCGAAGGCCAGGTCCTGGGTCAGGCCACGGTCGCGCTCTTCGACCTTGTCCAGTTGCGCCGGCAACGAGCTGTTCAGCGAGGCCTTGCCGCTGAGCACGGCGGCAAGGGCGCGGGCGGCGGCCAGGCGTGGGTTCATTGGCCAAGCACCTTGCCGCTGGCGAACTTCTCGCGGCGGCTGTTGAACAGGTCGCTGAAGGCCAGGGCCTTGCCGCCGGGCAGTTGCAGGCGGGTCAGGCTCAGGGCGCCGTCACCGCAGGCGACGACCAGGCCGTCCTTGCTGGCGGAGAGGATTTCACCGGGGGCGCCCTGGCCTGTGGACAAGTTGGCGGCCAGCACCTTCACGCTTTCGCCGTCGAGGGTGCTGTGGCACACCGGCCAGGGGTTGAAGGCACGGATCAGGCGCTCCAGCTCCACGGCCGGGCGGCTCCAGTCGATGCGTGCTTCGTCCTTGTTCAGCTTGTGGGCGTAGGTGGCCAGGGCATCGTCCTGGACTTCACCTTGCAGCGAACCGTCGGCCAAGCCGGCAATTGCCTGGACTACAGCAGGTGGGCCCATTTCGGCGAGGCGGTCATGCAGGGTGCCACCGGTATCCTCGGCGCTGATCGGGGTGACCACCTTGAGCAGCATCGGGCCGGTATCCAGGCCGGCTTCCATGCGCATCACGGTCACGCCGCTCTCGGCGTCGCCGGCTTCCACGGCGCGCTGGATCGGCGCCGCGCCGCGCCAGCGTGGCAGCAGGGAGGCGTGGCTGTTGATGCAACCCAGGCGCGGGATATCCAGCACAGCCTGGGGCAGGATCAGCCCGTAGGCGACCACCACCATCAGGTCCGGCTTCAGTGCGGCGAGTTCGGCTTGTGCATCGGCATTGCGCAGGGTCTGCGGCTGGTACACCGGGATGTCATGGGCCACGGCCAGCGCCTTGACCGCGCTCGGCATGAGCTTCTGGCCACGGCCGGCCGGGCGGTCGGGCTGGGTGTAGACGGCCACGATCTCGTACGGGCTGTCGAGCAGGGCCTTGAGGTGTTCGGCGGCAAACTCTGGAGTGCCTGCGAAGACGATGCGCATGGAGTTCTCGCTTCTTCAAAAAGAAAAAGGCTTGCCGGAGCAAGCCTTCTGGAAGGTGGGGATCAGGCTTGCTGGCGGTGCTGCTTTTCCAGCTTCTTCTTGATCCGGTCGCGTTTGAGCTGGGACAGGTAGTCGACGAACAGCTTGCCGTTGAGGTGATCGAACTCGTGCTGCACACACACCGCCAGCAGGCCTTCGCATTCCAGTTCGTAGGGCTTGCCGTCGCGGTCCTGGGCCTTGACCCGAACGCGCAGCGGGCGGTCGACGTTCTCGTAGAAGCCGGGCACCGACAGGCAGCCTTCCTGGTACTGACCCATGTCGTGGGTCAGTTCCTCGACCGTGGGGTTGATGAAGACGCGCGGCTCGCTACGGTCTTCGCTCAGGTCCATCACCACGACCTGCTTGTGCACGTTGACCTGGGTGGCGGCCAGGCCGATGCCAGGCGCCTCGTACATGGTCTCGAACATGTCGTCGATCAGCTGGCTCAAGGCGTCGTCAAACTCCGTCACCGGTTTGGCGATGGTGCGCAGGCGCGGATCGGGGAATTCGAGAATGTTCAAAATGGCCATGGTGGTCAGGCAGTCACTGTGCGGTCGGTTGAAAACTGAGCACACATAATAAAGGGAAATGGGGCGTTCGGCACCTGTGAAGCTTGGCTAGGGTCTCTATGGGCTTGATAGCTGCCATTTCATGGACAGCTTTTCAAAGTGTTATTCACAAAGATATCCACAGGTTGTGCCACGTATCTGGCCCCCTGTCGATCAAGGACGATCCACCATGAACCCATCCCGTTCGTCGCCTTGTCCGCCTGCGGAACTGGAGGCGCGACTGCGTCTTCATAGCCTTCCGGATATTGGCTTGCGTCGTTTCCATACCCTCATCGACGCGTTCGGCAGTGCCTCGTCGGCACTCAGCGCGCCGGCCAGCGCCTGGCAGGCGTTGGGGCTGAAGGATGCCAGTATAGACGCCCGGCGCAGCCCGCAAGTGCGCGACGGCGCATTGGCTGCAATGCGCTGGATAGAGCGTCCGGGCCAGCATTTACTGATGTGGGACAGGCCTGGCTACCCGGCGTTGCTGGCCGAGATAGACGATCCGCCGCCGCTGTTGTTCGTCGCGGGCGAGCCCGCTTTGCTCGAGCAACCGCAACTGGCGATCGTGGGCAGCAGGCGTGCTTCACCCCCGGCGCTGGATACCGCGGGCGCGTTTTCCCGATGCCTTTCCCAGGCGGGTTTCACCATCACCAGCGGGCTGGCACTGGGCGTCGACGGTGCCGCTCATCGGGCTGCGTTGAAGGCTGGCGGGTACACCATCGGGGTGCTCGGCACGGGGTTGCAAAAACTTTATCCACAGCGCCACCGTGACCTGGCCAGGGCGATGATCGACAGCGGTAGCGCGCTGGTTTCCGAGTATCCGCTGGACGCTGGGCCACTGGCCGGCAACTTTCCGCGCCGTAACCGGATCATCAGCGGCTTGTCGCTGGGTGTGCTGGTGGTCGAGGCCAGCCTCGCCAGTGGCTCGTTGATCACCGCACGGCTCGCCGCCGAACAGGGGCGGGAGGTGTACGCGATTCCTGGGTCCATTCATCACCCCGGCGCCAAGGGCTGCCACCAGCTGATCCGCGATGGCGCCCTGCTGGTGGAAAGCGTGGAGCAGATCCTCGACAGCCTGCGCGGTTGGCAGAACCTGCCGCCCGCAGTTGTGGATAAACCCGCCCATCCCCTGCTCGCCCTGCTCCACGCTGCCCCCCACACCAGCGAGGGCCTGGCCCACAGCAGCGGCCTGCCGTTGGCCCAGGTGCTTGCCAGTCTCACCGAGCTGGAGCTCGAAGGCCGGGTGAGCAACGAAGCCGGGCGTTGGTTTGCCCGTGCCGGCTAAGTACACTGCGCGCACGGCGTTTATGCGGAGAGACGGAAAATGGTGAGCAGTTGGCGTGTGCAACAAGCCGCGCGCGAGGTGAAGGCGGGTGCGGTGATCGCCTATCCGACGGAAGCGGTCTGGGGCCTGGGCTGCGACCCGTGGAACGAGGACGCGGTGTATCGCCTGCTGGCGCTCAAGTCGCGCCCTGTGGATAAAGGGCTGATCCTGGTCGCCGACAACATCCGCCAGTTCGACTTTCTGTTCGAGGATTTCCCCCAGGACTGGATCGACCGCATGAGCGCCACTTGGCCAGGGCCTAACACCTGGCTGGTGCCGCACCAGGGCCTGCTGCCCGAATGGGTGACCGGGCAGCACGACACCGTGGCGCTGCGGGTCAGCGATCATCCACAGGTGCGGGAGTTGTGCGCGCTGGTCGGGCCGCTGATCTCCACCTCCTGCAACCCGGCCGGGCGGCCGGCGGCCAAGAGTCGGTTGCGGGTGGAGCAGTATTTCCACAACGAGCTGGATATGGTGCTGGGTGGGGCGTTGGGTGGGCGGAAGAACCCGAGCCTGATTCGCGACCTGGCGACCGGCGAGGTTGTGCGCCCGGGTTGATACCGCTGGCGAGGGCTTCGCCCTCGTTTCGCGGCACAAGGCCGCTCCTACAGGCAATCGCGATCCCCTGTAGGAGCGGCCTTGTGCCGCGAAAGGGCCGCAAAGCGGCCCCAGAATCCCCGCCGATTTTTCTGATTTGCACCCAGATGGCTGCCCATTCTGAATTCAGAGAAATATCCTACGCAGTCTGTCGACTGCCATTACCTTCTCAGTGGGAACTCCTGCCTCTAGGCTCCAGACCATCGCCGAATAATTTGGCGATCGGGTGTGGTAGCCCGGGTATTCGATTTCCCATGTCAGTCCATGGCGGCTGTGCGTGGGAGGCTTTCGAGCCTGCCTGGTTTGGGAATCGCCCGGGTCTACCACCTCGCGTACAGTCGCCACCCAATTCGCGTGGTAGCGGGGCCGGTGGTTTTTTAAGGAGCGAATTCCCATGACTAGAAAGCTTGTTCCCGATCCACCACTCCCAAACACCACAACCCACCCTTTCGGCCGCTGCGACGCCGGCCACCCTCCACTCTTCACCGTAAACCCCAACATCGAAGCCCACGACGCCCTGGTACACGTCGCGCTCTACCTGCGCTGTGCCTACGACACCGGCATCAAGGCCCTCGACCACCTGCGCGATGAGGGGCGAGGCATGTACTGGTCCAGCCTGCATTCGCTGGAAATGGCGGAGGGGTTGGTGGAGGCGATGCTCGATGGCCTCGAGTCGGCTCCAGCGTTGAAGAAACCCGCCGGCTGAACTGACGCAATCGCGGGGCAAGCCCGCTCCCACGCCGGTCTCTGATTATGGCGTGGGAGCGGCGGTGCGCCGCTGCGACTTGCCCCGCGATAGGGCCCTCAAGGTAGAAGCACAGTCGAGCCAACAGTCCGCCGCGCCGACAACTCCGTCTGCGCCTTGGCCGCCTCGCTCAATGGATACCGCTGCTGGATATCCACAGCGAGCTTGCCACTGGCGATCATCGCGAACAGGTCGTCAGCCATTGCCTGGGTGTTCTCGGCATTGTTGGCGTAGCTCCCCAGCGTCGGCCGGGTGACATACAACGACCCCTTCTGCGACAGGATCCCCAAGTTGACCCCGGTTACCGCGCCGGAGGCATTGCCAAAGCTGACCATCAAACCGCGCGGCCGCAGGCAATCCAGCGAAGTCAGCCAGGTATCGGCGCCCACTCCGTCATACACCACCGAGCACTTCTGACCGTCGGTCAGCTCCAGCACGCGCTCCGCCACGTCTTCATGGCTGTAGTCGATGGTCGCCCAGGCGCCGAGGGCCTTGGCCCGTTCGGCTTTCTCAGCAGAGCTGACGGTACCGATCAGCTTCGCCCCCAGTGCCTTGGCCCACTGGCATGCCAGCGACCCCACACCGCCGGCGGCGGCGTGGAACAGCACGAAGTCCCCCGGCTGCACGGCATGGGTCTGCTTGAGCAAATACTGCGTGGTCAGCCCCTTGAGCATCACCGCTGCCGCCTGTTCGAAGCTGATCGCCTCCGGCAGCTTCACCAGGTTGGCCTCCGGCAGCGTATGCACCTCGCTGTAGGCCCCCAGCGGCCCACCGGCATAGGCCACGCGGTCGCCGACCTTGATCCGGCTGACGCCCTCGCCCACCGCCTCGACCACGCCGGCCGCTTCGGTGCCCAGGCCAGACGGCAGCGCAGGCGGCGCATACAGCCCGCTGCGGAAATAGGTGTCGATGAAATTCAAGCCGATCGCATGGTTACGCACCCGCACTTGCTGCGGGCCGGGCGGTGCCGGGTCGAACTCCACCAGTTGCAGGACTTCCGGGCCGCCATGCTGGCTGAACTGGATACGCTTGGCCATCACACACTCCTGTTGTCGAGGGTCGCAAAGGCCTTCTATCGGACGCCTTTGCTTGACCGCCGTCAACTGCGACGCGGCGTCGGCCGGTGGTATGCTACGCGGCGAATTTTCCCGCTCCTTCCAGGTGACCCGATGACCAGCCGCACCGAGGCCGTAAAAGCCTACCTGCTCGACCTGCAAGACCGCATCTGCTCTGCCCTCGAAACCGAAGACGGCGGCGCCCGCTTCGTCGAGGATGCCTGGGTGCGCGATGCCGGCGGCGGCGGTCGCACACGGGTGATCGGCGAGGGCAAGGTGATCGAGAAAGGTGGGGTGAATTTTTCCCACGTGTTCGGCGCCGGCCTGCCGCCGTCGGCCAGTGCCCACCGGCCGGAGCTGGCGGGCCGTGGTTTCGAGGCCCTGGGCGTGTCGCTGGTGATCCACCCGCACAACCCGCATGTGCCGACTTCCCACGCCAACGTGCGCTTCTTCATCGCCGAAAAAGAAGGCGAAGAGGCGGTATGGTGGTTCGGCGGTGGCTTCGACCTGACCCCGTACTACGGCAATGAAGAAGACTGCGTGCACTGGCACCGCGTCGCCGAGCAGGCCTGCGCGCCGTTCGGCGCCGATGTCTACCCACACTACAAGGCCTGGTGCGACCGCTATTTCCACCTCAAGCACCGTGGCGAGCCGCGTGGCATTGGCGGCCTGTTCTTCGACGACCTGAACGAGTGGGACTTCGACACCTGCTTCGCCTTCATGCGCGCCATCGGCGACGCCTACGTCGATGCCTATCTGCCGATCATCCAGCGCCGCAAAGACACGCCGTACACTGCCAAGCAGCGTGAATTCCAGGAATACCGCCGTGGCCGCTACGTCGAGTTCAACCTGGTCTACGACCGCGGCACCCTGTTCGGTTTGCAGTCAGGCGGTCGCACCGAGTCGATCCTGATGTCGCTGCCGCCGCAGGTACGCTGGGGTTACGATTGGAAAGCGGAGCCTGGCAGCGAGGAAGCGCTCCTGACCGACTACTTCCTGCAGGACCGCGACTGGCTCGCCCAGTAAGCCAGTGGATAACCGAGGAGCCCTCATGGACCAATACGTCGTATTCGGCAACCCCATCGGCCACAGCAAGTCGCCGCTGATCCACCGCCTGTTCGCCGACCAGACCGGCCAGGACCTGGAGTACGGCACCCTGCTGGCGCCGCTGGATGAGTTCAGCGACTGCGCCACAGGCTTCTTCAAGCAAGGCAGCGGCGCCAACGTCACCGTGCCGTTCAAGGAAGAGGCCTATCGCCTGTGCGACAGCCTCACCCCGCGTGCACAGCGTGCCGGTGCGGTGAACACCCTGACCAAGCTGGCTGACGGCACCTTGCAGGGTGACAACACCGACGGTGCGGGGCTGGTGCGTGACCTGACGGTGAACGCCGGGGTGGTCTTGACTGGCAAGCGCATCCTTATCCTTGGCGCCGGCGGTGCTGTTCGAGGTGTGCTGGAGCCTATCCTGGCGCACAACCCGCAATCGCTGGTTATCGCCAACCGCACCGTGGAAAAGGCCGAGCAACTGGCGCGCGAATTCGATGAGCTTGGGCCGGTGGTGGCCAGTGGTTTCGGCTGGTTGCAGGAGCCGGTGGACGTGATCATCAACGCCACTTCGGCGAGCCTGTCCGGCGAGCTGCCGCCGATTGCCGACAGCCTGGTCGAGGCGGGGCGCACGGTCTGCTATGACATGATGTATGGCAAGGAGCCGACGCCGTTCTGCCAGTGGGCCACCAAGCTTGGCGCGGCCAAGGTGCTGGATGGGCTGGGGATGCTGGCCGAGCAGGCGGCTGAGGCGTTCTTTATCTGGCGGGGAGTTAGGCCGGAGACTGGGCCGGTCTTGGATGAGCTGCGCCGACTACTCGCTCGTAGCTGAGATTGCTGGGGCCGCTTTGCGGCCCTTTCGCGGCACAAGGCCGCTCCTACAGAGGACCGCGCACTCTTGTAGGAGCGGCCTTGTGCCGCGAAAGGGCTGCAAAGCAGCCCCAGGATCTAAAAGGTCAATCATCGAACCGGATCGGACACTGCTCCACCCCCTCCAGCTTCTGTAACTCCTCGATCACTTGCGGCCGGGCCCGGTGCAGCGTCAGGCTGCCGCCAAGGCGCATCAGCCGACGCGCCTCGCGGTGCAACATATCCACACCCGAATAGTCGATGAAGTTCACCTGTCGCGCATCGATCACCACATGCGGCCCCTGGCAGCGCTGCAAGCGCACCTGCAGGTAATGCGCCGCGCCGAAGAAGATCGACCCGCCCACCCGCAACACGTCCGCCTCCCCTTCCCGGCTCTGCTGCACTCGCGGCCTCGAGGTGCGCTTGAGGTAGAAGAACAGCGATGCCAGCACCCCGGCGTAGATCGCCGTTTGCAGCTCCAGCAGCAGGGTCGCGGCGGCGGTCAGCGCCATCACCAGGAACTCCGAGCGGCTGACCCGGAACAGCGCGCGGATGCCGCGATGGTCCACCAGCCCCCAGCAGATCAGCAGGATGCTGCCTGCCATTGCCGGGATCGGCAGATGGGCGATCAGCCCGGCACCAGCAACCGCGAACAGCGCCACCCACAGCGCCGAGAACACCCCGGCCAACGGTGAGCGGGCGCCTGCGTCGTAGCTGAGCCCGGAGCGGGTAAAGGAGCCGGAGGACAGGTAGCCGGAGAACAATGCCCCCATGATGTTCGACAGGCCCTGGGCGCGGATCTCCTGGTTGGCGTCGATCAGTTGCTCGGAACGGGCGGACAGCGAACGGGCTATGGACAGGCTGGTGACCAGCCCGAGCATACCGACAGCCACGGCGCTGGGCAGCAGGCGCAGCATCAGTTCCACATCGAGTAGCGGCAGTGGGCTGAGCGGTGGCAACTGGCCGATGAAAGCAGGCACGCGTGGCACATGGCCGAACACGCCGGGCAACAGCCAAGCCGCCAGGCTGACCAGCAGCAGACTTATCAACAGGCTCGGCCAACGTGGACGCCAAAGCTTCAACACCCCGCCAATCACCAGGGTGCTCAGTCCCAGGACCAGCGAAGGCATGTCGACCTCGCCCATATGGCCAGCCAGTTCCTGCACGGTCTTCAGAGCCGTGGCCTGGCTAGGTAGGTCCAGGCCCAGCAGGTTGGGCAATTGGCCCAGGGCGATGACAACGGCGGCACCGAGGGTGAAGCCCAGCACCACCGAATGGGAGACGAAGTTGACCAGCGCGCCGAAGCGCAGCAGCCCCAGCAAGAGTTGGAAGATGCCGCCGAGAAAGGTCAGCAGCAGCACCAGGGTCACGTAGTCGGCGCTGCCGACCACGGCCAGTGGGCTGATGCTGGCGTACAGGACGATGGAGATAGCGGCGGTGGGGCCGCAGATCAGGTGCCAGGAAGAGCCCCATAGGCAGGCGACCAGCACCGGCACGATGGCGGCGTACAGGCCGTACTCGGCGGGCAGGCCGGCGATCAGGGCGTAGGCGATAGATTGCGGCAGGGCGAGGATGGCGCCGCTCAGGCCCACCAGCATGTCCTGGCGCAGGCTGCGGCCCGATTGGCGGGGGACCCAGGTGAGGAAGGGCAGCAGGTGGGTAAGACGAGACATGCGTCATTCCTGTTCAGTATCGCTGGCGAGGGCTTTGCCCTCGTTTCGCGGCACAAGGCCGCTCCTACAGGGATTCGCGCTCGCCTGTAGGAGCGGCCTTGTGCCGCGAAAGGGCCGCAAAGCGGCCCCGGCAGCCTAACAGACAAAAATCAGAGTTTGGCTTTGACCGTTTCTGCTGCATCCCCGCCAGCTTTGGTGGTCACCCCCGCGAGCCAGGCATTAAGCACCTGTGGATGGGCCTTCACCCAACCCCTGGCTGCCTCATCAAAGCTCACCTTCTTATCCACAACCTCGGCCATGATGCTGTTCTCCATATCCAGCGTGAACGTCAGGTTGCCCAGCAACTTCGCCGCATTCGGGCACACCTGTGGATATCCCTTGCGGGTCAGCGTGTACACATCACCTTTGCTGCCAAACCATTTTTCGCCACCCGTGAGGTAATGCATCTTCAACTTCACGTTCATCGGGTGCGGGGTCCAACCCAGGAAGGTGATGAACTGCTGCTTCTTCACTGCCCGATCCACCTGGGCCAACATCGCCTGCTCGCTGGACTCGACCAGCTTCCACTGGCCGAGCTCGAAGTCGTTCTTGTCGATGATCTCCTTCAGCGACAGGTTGGCCGGCGCGCCGGAGCCGATGCCATAGAGCTTCTTGTCGAACTTGTCGGCGTACTTGTGCAGGTCGGCGAAGTCCTTCACGCCGGCCTCCCACACATAATCGGGCACCGCCAGGGTGAACTCGGTGCCCTCCAGGTTGCGCGCCAACTGCTGCACGTCGCCATTGGCGATGAACTTGTCATGAAAACCCTGCTGCGCCGGCATCCAGTTGCCGAGGAAGGCATCCACCCGGCCATCCTTGAGGCCGCCGTAGATGATCGGCACGGCCAGGCTGTCAATCTTCACCTGGTAACCCAGGCTTTCCAGGAGCAGGCGGGCGACAGCGTTGGTGCTGGCAATATCGCTCCAGCCGGGGTCGGCCAGCTTCACGGTGCTGCATTGCGCGTCGCCGTCGGCGGCGTGGGCCGTGCCCAGGCTCAGGGCCAGGGCGAGCACGGCGGTGGAGAACTTCTGCATGGCGGCCTCTCTTCTCAATCCAGGGGTGCGGGCTGTGGATAACGTGCCTTGCGCTCGAGGTCGTCGAGATCGATGTGGTTGCGCATGTACTGTTGGCTGGCGTCCACCAGGGGTTGGTGGTCCCAGCTTTTCAGCGTGCCGATGGCCAGCGCCTCGGCCACCAGGCGGCGGCGGCGCTGGCTGGCCAGCACCTGCTGGCGCAGGCTGGGGATATCCCAGCGCTGGCGTGCTTCATCGACAAATGCCTGCAGCAGCGCCTGGTGCTCCGGGCTGCCGGTGAGGTTCTCCCGCTCGTGCGGGTCGCGGCTCAGGTCGTAGAGTAAACAGGGGTCGTCCTCGCTGTACACGAACTTGTATGCGCCGCGGCGGATCATCATCAGCGGGCCGACGGTGCCTTCGGCCATGTACTCGCCGATCACCTCGTCATGGCCCCCCTGCCCTTGCAGGTGGCCGAGCAGCGAGCGGCCGTCCAGATGAAGGGTGTTATCCACAGCGCCGCCGGCCAACTCGACCAGGGTCGGCAGCAGATCGCAGGTGGATACGCTGGCGCTGACCCGCGCTGGTGCGAAGCGTTTGGGCGCGTGGATCAGCAACGGCACCCGCGCCGACATCTCGAACCAGTGCATCTTGTACCAGAGCCCGCGCTCGCCAAGCATGTCGCCGTGGTCGCCGGAGAAGACGATCAGGGTGTCGTCGGCCAGGCCGCAGTCTTCCAGCGTCTGCACAAGCAGGCCGATATTGTCGTCGATGTAGCTGCAGGCGCCGAAGTAGGCGCGGCGGGCATCGCGGATCTTGTCCACGGGCAGCGGCTTGTCCCACAGGTCGTAGACCTTGAGCAGGCGTTGCGAGTGCGGGTCTTGCTGGCTCTGGGCGATCATGTCGCGGGGCTGCGGGATATCCACCGCCTCGTAGAGATTCCAGTAGCGTTTGGGGATGGTGTACGGGTCATGCGGGTGGGTCATCGACACGGTCAGGCAGAAGGGCCGGCCATCGTCTTCGCGCACGTGGTCGTAGAGGTACTGGCGTGCCTTGAACACCACCTCTTCGTCGAAATCCAGCTGGTTGGTACGCACGCAGGGTCCGGCCTGCAACACCGAGGACATGTTGTGGTACCAGCTAGGGCGCTCGTCGGGGGCGTCCCAGTTCACCGCCCAGCCGTAATCGGCCGGGTAGATGTCGCTGGTCAGTCTTTGCTCATAGCCATGCAACTGGTCCGGGCCGCAGAAATGCATCTTGCCCGACAGCGCGGTGCGGTAGCCGAGGCGGCGCAGGTAGTGGGCGTAAGTCGGTATATCGGCGGGGAAATCGGCGGCGTTGTCATAGGCGCCGATGCGGCTGGGCAACTGGCCGCTGACCAGGGTGAAGCGCGAGGGGGCGCACAGCGGGCTGTTGCAGTAGGCGGAATCGAACACCACGGCCTGCTCGGCGAGGCGCGCCAGGTTGGGCATCCTGATCGGCGACGGGGTGTAGATCGGCAGCAGCGGCGCGGCCATCTGGTCGGCCATGATGAACAGTATGTTGGGTTGCTTCATGGTGACTTCCATCGTCGAGGGTTATGGAGAACGCTTGCAATCCAGCATGGTGCTGTGGATAACGTGGGTAAAGCCCACGTCGGGCAATGACTGGGATTAGCCAAGCTTATGTTTGAGCACCTTGCGGAACTGTCCCTCGATGCCCTGCGTGTATTCGAGGCCGCCGCACGTCTGCGTGGCTTTACTGCCGCTGCCCTGGAGCTGGGCACCACGCAGCCGGCGGTGAGCCAGCAGGTGAAGCGCCTGGAGGCGCGGCTGGGGACGCGATTGTTCGATCGCATCTACCGGGGCATCGAGCTGACCGAAGCGGGCCAGTTGCTGTTCGAACAGGTGCATCAAGGGTTGCAGGCCATGGACGAGGGTGTTGCCCAGGCCAGTGGCCGCGGGCAGCGCGAGGTGTTGCAGGTGGCCACCGACTTCGCCTTCGCGGCGTTCTGGCTGATGCCGCGCTTGCAACGCTTTCACGAGGCCAATCCACAGGTGGATGTGAGCCTGGTCACCGGCGAGCGCAGCCAGGGGATGTTGCGCCCGGACATCGATGTGGCGGTGCTGTTTGGCGATGGGCGCTTTCACCAGGGTGAGAGCCGCTGGTTGTTCGACGAGGAGGTCTTCCCGGTCTGCAGTCCGCGGCTGGCTCATGGCAAACCCTTGTCAGCCGTGGCTTTGCAACGATTGCCCTTGCTGCATCTGAAGGGCGAGCAGGCCAGTCGCTGGTTCGATTGGGCGGGGGTGTTTCGTGGTCTTGGTGTAGACAGCCCGCCTCCGTCCGGGCAACTACGGTTTGATAACTACACGCTGCTGATTCAGGCCGCGATTGCCGGGCAAGGGGTGGCCATCGGTTGGGCGCACCTGGTTGATGGGCTGGTCGAGCAAGGGTTGTTGTGTCGGCCTATGGAAGGCAGTCTGCGGTCGGAGCGCGGGTATTACGTAGTGCTGCCGCCGCGCAAACGACGCGGGGCGCTGATCCAGCGGTTCGTAGATTGGCTGGAGCTGGAGCGCATGTAGGAGCGGCCTTGTGCCGCGAAAGGGCTGCAAAGCAGCCCCGGTAGTGTTGCGGGATTGCCATAATCTGGGGCCGCTTCGCGCCCCTTTCGCGGCACAAGGCCGCTCCTACAGGGATGGCGTAGACTTCCAGATGTTCGTATTACTGTAATCAGGAGCCACCGTGCAAAGGATCAAGGGCTATCACGCCCACGTGTACTACGACGCATCGACCATGGAACAGGCCCGTGAGCTGTGCGAGGAGGCGGCGCGCCTGTTCTCCGTGACCATGGGGCGCATGCACCAGAAGCCGGTCGGGCCGCACCCGGACTGGAGCTGCCAGTTGGCCTTCGGGCCGGAAGTGGTCGGCGTGGTGCTGCCGTGGCTGGCGCTGTATCGCAATGGGCTGGTGGTGTTCCTGCACCCGGAAACCGGGGATGAGCTGGCGGATCACCGCGATCATGCGATCTGGATGGGGGCGATCAGGCCGTTGGATCTGTCGATTTTCAAAGAGTAGATCGTTGTTGCCTGTGCGGGCCTCTTCGCGGGTAAACCCGCTCCCACAGGTCAGGTGAAACTCTCAGGATCACACCATTACTGTGGGAGCGGGTTTACCCGCGAAGCAGGCGACGCGGATCAGGCCCGGGCGGCGCGCACGCCTTCAGCCAGTGCCGAGCACAGGCTCAGCACATCCTTCACTGCCTGTCCGGCATCCTTGGCCTGGGCGATCTTGTCGACCAGCGCCGAACCCACCACCACGCCATCGGCCAAACGGGCAATGGCTGCGGCCTGTTCGGGCGTGCGGATACCAAAGCCAACACTGATCGGCAGATCGGTATGCCGACGCAGGCGTGCAATGGCCTCGGTCACATGCTCGGTGGTTGCCGAACCGGCACCTGTCACACCGGCCACCGACACGTAGTAGACGAACCCGGAGCTGCGCTCCAGCACGCGCGGCAGGCGCGCATCGTCGGTGGTCGGGGTGGTCAGGCGGATGAAGTCGATACCCGCGGCCTGGGCCGGAGTGGCCAGCTCGGCGTCGTGCTCCGGTGGCAGGTCGACGATGATCAGGCCATCGACGCCGGCTTCCTTCGCCTCGGCGACGAACTGCGCCACGCCGAAACGGTGGATCGGGTTGTAGTAACCCATCAACACGATGGGCGTGGTCTGGTTATCCACACGGAATTCGCGAACCATCTGCAGGGTCTTGGCCAGGGTCTGGCCGGCCTCCAGGGCGCGCAGGGTGGCGAGCTGGATGGCCACGCCGTCGGCCATGGGGTCAGTGAACGGCATCCCCAGTTCGATCACGTCGGCACCGGCCGCTGGCAGGCCCTTGAGGATCTCCAGCGAAGCGTCGTAGCCCGGGTCGCCGGCAGTGACGAAGGTGACCAGTGCCGAGCGGCCTTCGGCCTTCAGTTCGGCGAAGCGTTGTTCGAGACGGCTCATGCCTGTTTCTCCTGGGCGGCCATGTGGTTCATCACGGTTTGCATGTCCTTGTCACCACGACCGGACAGGCAGATCACCATCAGGTGGTCCTTGGGCAGCTTCGGCGCGCGCTTGATCGCCTCGGCCAGGGCGTGGGAGCTTTCCAGCGCCGGGATGATGCCCTCCAGGCGGCAGGTGGCGTGGAAGGCGTCGAGAGCCTCGTCGTCGGTGATACTGACGTACTCCACGCGCTTCACTTCGTGCAGGTAGGCGTGCTCCGGGCCGATGCCGGGGTAGTCCAGGCCTGCCGAGATCGAGTGGGCGTCGGTGATCTGGCCGTCGTCGTCCTGCAGCAGGTAGGTGCGGTTGCCGTGCAGCACGCCCGGCACGCCGCCGTTCAGGCTGGCCGCGTGCTTGTCGGTGTGCACGCCGTGGCCGCCGGCTTCGACGCCGATGATCTGCACGCTGGCATCATCGAGGAAGTCGTGGAACAGGCCCATGGCGTTGGAGCCGCCGCCGACGCAGGCGATCAGGCTGTCGGGCAGGCGCCCTTCCTTCTCCTGCAACTGGGCGCGGGTTTCCTTGCCGATGATCGACTGGAAGTCGCGGACCATCGCCGGGTACGGGTGGGGACCTGCCACGGTGCCGATCAGGTAGAAGGTGTCGTCGACGTTGGTGACCCAGTCACGCAGGGCCTCGTTCATGGCGTCCTTGAGCGTGCCGGTGCCGGCGGTCACCGGGACGATCTCGGCGCCCAGCAGCTTCATGCGGAACACGTTGGCCTGCTGACGCTCGATGTCGGTGGCGCCCATGTAGATCACGCAAGGCAGGCCGAAGCGCGCGGCGACGGTGGCTGTGGCCACGCCATGCATGCCGGCGCCGGTCTCGGCGATCAGGCGTTTCTTGCCCATGCGCTTGGCCAGCAGCACCTGGCCGATGCAGTTGTTCACCTTGTGCGCGCCGGTGTGGTTGAGCTCTTCACGCTTGAAGAAGATCTTCGCGCCGCCGCAGTGCTCGGTCAGGCGCTCGGCGAAGTACAGCGGGTTGGGGCGGCCGATGTAGTCGCGCTGGAAGTAGGCCAGTTCTTCGAGGAACTTGGGGTCGGCCTTGGCGGCTTCGTATTCGCGGGCCAGGTCCAGCACCAGGGGCATCAGGGTTTCGGCCACGTAGCGGCCGCCGAACGAGCCGAACAGGCCGTTGGCATCGGGGCCGGCGCGGTATTGGGTCTGGGTCATGGGGCGCTCCATAAGCGGTGTATGGGTTGGGATCGTGCTGGCTTCTTCGCGGGTAAACCCGCTCCCACAGGTACGGCGTCGCACTTGGAATCTGTGGGAGCGGGCTTGCCCGCGAAGAGGCCGACACTGGTCGATGGGCTTTACTCTACCCACGACATGCCCGGCTGAAAACCGATAAGATTGCGAAAACCTGTCAGGAAAACTCACAAGTCAAATGGCCCAGGACCTTCCCCCCCTCAACGCCCTGCGGGCCTTCGAGGCGACCGCCCGGCTGAACAGTGTCAGCCAGGCTGCCGAAGTACTTCACGTCACCCATGGCGCCGTCAGCCGACAGATCAAGGTGCTTGAGGAGCATCTGGGCGTGGCCCTGTTCGCCAAGGACGGGCGTGGCGTCAAACTCACAGATGCCGGGGTGCGCCTGCGTGATGCCAGCTTCGAGGCCTTCGACCGCTTGCGCAGTGTCTGCGCCGAGCTTTCCCGCGATGCCGACGAAGCGCCCTTCGTGCTCGGTTGTTCCGGCAGCCTGCTGGCGCGCTGGTTCATCCCGCGCCTGGGACGTTTGAAGGCTGACCTGCCGGAGTTGCGCCTGCACCTTTCAGCTGGCGAAGGCGATCTCGATCCTCGCCGCCCGGGGCTGGATGCCCTGCTGGTCTATGCCGAACCGCCCTGGCCGGCGGACATGCAGGTGCATGTGCTCGCCGAAGAGCGGATCGGCCCGGTGATGAGCCCGCACTTCGAAGGCTTCGATCGTTTGAAAGCCGCGCCAGCCGTGGCTTTGCAACGAGAGGCGGTGTTGCACACGACCTCGCGGCCACAGGCCTGGCCGACCTGGGCGCAGCAGCATGGCATCGAGCCCGGCGCGCTGAGTTACGGCCAGGCATTCGAGCATTTGTACTACCTGCTGGAGGCGGCGGTGGCAGGGCTTGGCGTGGCCATCGCGCCACAACCACTGGTGGCGGACGACCTGAAGGCCGGGCGGCTGGCTGCGCCATGGGGCTTCTCACCGACCCGCGCCGCGTTGGCCCTGTGGGTGCCCCGGCGCGCCGCGGACGGGCGCGCCGAGCAGCTGGCGCAATGGCTGCGCCGGGAGCTGCAACAGCAGGCCGGCTAGCTGCGCCGGCACATCAGGTAGGCGGCCAGCAGGCCGAGGGCGCCGACTGCCACACCGGCGGTGGTCCAAGGGTGTTCCTGGGCATAGTCGCGGGTGGCGACACCGGTCTGGCGGGTGCGGGTCTTCACTTCCTCGTAGGCGTCACCGAGCAGGCTGCGTGAATGCTTGAGGGCGTTTTCGGCATTGCCGCGCAGCGCCTTCATGGTCTTGTGCGACTCCTCCGAGGCATCGTGCTTGAGGTGCTCCAGTGTCTTGAGCAGGCTTTCGATCTCGGCTTCCATGCTTTCCAGGGAGGCTTGGCGCAGGGAATTGCGTGGCATGTTGACTCTCCTTCGCGGTATGGGCTGTAAGGAGTGCGACTGCGCGGCAGTGGGAAAGTGCAGTCGAACTTTCTCCTGCGGCGATCGCTCGCAGGTAAACCGGGCCTGCGCTGCTAGGCTCAACGGACTACCCAACCAAGGAGAGCACTCATGTCGGATCATCACACCTACAAGAAGATCGAGCTGGTCGGATCCTCCCCCACCAGCATTGAAGAAGCGATCAACAATGCCCTGGCCGAGGCCGGCAAGAGCATCAAGCACCTGGAGTGGTTCGAGGTGGTCGATACCCGCGGGCATATCCGCGACAACAAGGCCGCGCACTTCCAGGTGACGCTGAAGGTGGGCTTTCGCATCGCCAACAGCTGAAACGAAGCTGGGCTAGGCTTGCCCGGCCTGATCGGGTAATAAGGTTGCAGGGCGCGAGCTTCGCGCCCTTTTCGTCTTTGATCTGTACAAGGAAAGCGATCGATGAAGAAGTTGATTCTGGCCGTGGGGCTGATGGCATTGGCCGGCGGCGCGCTGGCGGCGGGCAAGCCGTGCGAGGAGCTCAAGGCGGAGATTGCGGCGAAGCTGGATGCCAAGGGGGTGAAGGGCTATACGCTGGAGATCGTCAACAAGGGCGATCCGGCGGGCAAGGTGGTCGGCACCTGCGAGGGCGGGACCAAGGAGATTGTCTACCGCCGTGGCTGATGCGCTGGATTCTTCGCGGGCAAGCCCGCTCCCACAGGTATTCCACTGTTATCAAGGTCAGTGAGGTACCTGTGGGAGCGGGTTTACCCGCGAAGAAGATCACTCGGTCTTGAGGGCCTGCGCCATCAGCTCATAGGACCTGATCCGGTCGGCATGCTCATAAAGATCACTGGTAAAGATCAGCTCATCCGCCCCGGTCTGTTCCAGCAGCACCTCCACCTTCGCCCGCACCTTCTGCGGGCTGCCGATCATCGCCAGGCCCAGGAAGCTGCTCACCGCATCGCGCTCATGGGGCAGCCATAGTCCATTCATGCTTTCGACCGGCGGGCGCTGCATCAGGCTCTGGCCACGGATCAGCGCAAGGATGCGCTGGTACACCGACGTCGCCAGGTACTCGGCCTTTTCGTCGGTCTCGGCCACCACCATCGGGATGCCGAGCATCACGTAAGGCTTGTCCAGCGTGGTGGACGGCTTGAAATGGTCACGGTAGATGCGGATCGCCTCGTGCATGTAGCGTGGCGCGAAGTGCGAGGCGAAGGCATAGGGCATGCCGCGCATGCCGGCCAGCTGGGCGCTGAACAGGCTGGAGCCGAGCAGCCACATCGGCACCTCGGTGTCGTGACCGGGCACGGCGATCACTTTTTGATCATCGGTACGCGGGCCGAGGTAGCGTGACAGTTCCTCGACATCGTCGGGGAAGTCGTCGGCACTGCCGGAGCGTTCACGCCGCAGGGCGCGGGCGGTCATCTGGTCGGAACCCGGGGCGCGGCCCAGGCCCAGGTCGATACGGCCAGGGTACAGGCTGGCCAGGGTACCGAACTGCTCGGCAATCACCAGCGGCGCATGGTTGGGCAGCATCACCCCGCCGGAACCGATGCGGATGGTCGAGGTGCCACCGGCCAGGTAGCCGATCAGCACGGCGGTGGCCGAACTGGCGATGCCGTCCATGTTGTGGTGTTCGGCGACCCAGAAGCGGTTGTAGCCAAAGCGTTCGGCGTGCCGGGCCAGGTCCAGCGAGTTGTGCAGCGATTGCGCCGGGCTGCCATCGGCGCGCACGGGCACCAGGTCGAGGGTGGATATCTTCAGGTCTCGCAGGTGCGTCATTGGAGCCTCCGCTTCAGGTGATTGGCCAAGGGCCTTGCGAACTCTGTATGGGCATATTCGGCGGATTCAATGCCTGCCTGCAGATTGATCTGAACTTGGCGCAGGCCCAGTCCTCAGAACTGTACATACCCAACCCATGTCCGGGAGGCAGCATGAAAAAGACAGCATCGGCGGTCTGGCAAGGTGGTCTGAAGGACGGCAAAGGCCAGATTTCCACTGAAAGCGGCGCGCTCAAGCAGGCGCCCTACGGCTTCAACACCCGCTTCGAGGGCAGCCCCGGGACCAACCCGGAGGAGCTGATCGGCGCCGCCCATGCCGGGTGCTTCTCGATGGCGCTGTCGATGATGCTGGGCGAGGCGGGTTTCACCCCGGAACGTATCGATACCGTTGCCGAAGTGAGTCTCGACAAGCAGGCCGACGGCTTTGCCATTACCGCCGTGCACCTCACGCTCAAGGCAACAGTGCCGGGTGCCAGCGAAGCGCAATTCAAGGAGATCGCCAACAAGGCCAAGGCGGGTTGCCCGGTCTCCAAGGTACTGAACGCGACTATCAGCCTGGACGCCACCCTGCTTTCCTAGGCGGCGCAACGGCGGCGGTTTCCTGTAGTCTAAACAGCGTTGGCAGCTCGTCTGCCCTGTCTCAGGAGCCGTTCCATGATCCGCGTAGCAATTGGTGTGCTGGCTTCCCTGCTCGCCACGGTCGCACTGGCCGCGCCCAAGCCGTGCGAGGAACTGAAGGCCGAGATCGAAGCGAAGATCCAGGCGCGCGGGGTGACCTCCTACACGCTGGAGATCGTGCCTAACAGCGAAGTCCGCGATCAGAACATGATCGTGGGCAGCTGCGATGGCGGCACGAAGAAGATCATCTACCAGAAGAACGATAGGTAAGGCCGGCTTCCACCTCTGTAGGAGCGGCCTTGTACCGCGATGGGGCTGCGCAGCAGCACCGGTGATTTTTGTTTGATGCTGAAATCCTGGCGTCCCTATCGCGACACAAGGCCGATCCAGGCGAATGGCTGTGAGTCCTAGGGAATACAGGTCACGTTGCTCGGCTCGTTGACCACCACCTTGCGGTTGGCGTCGTACAGCAGCACCTGCGGTTGCATCGCCGGGGCCCGTGCCTCCAGGCGATAACGCTGGCCGGCCTTGAAGTCGTTGTAGCGCACGGTGAGATAGCAGGTTCGCTCGGTGGGGTCGGTGCTGAAGCCGCCGGAATGGATCTCGTAGTCAAAGCGCACCACCAGTTCGTGCTTGCCCGGCGTCACCTGGAAGTAGCGACCGTCATCCAGGCGCTGGCCGTCGAGGCGGTCGGCCATGATGGTCCTGCCGGGGGTGATGGTGTAGAGATCGACCCAGGCCTTGCCTGGGTCTACGGGCGGCAAGGGGCTGGCGCACGCCCCCAGTGCACTGAGGGCCATCAGCATCATGGGCTGGCGCATGGTGAAACTCCCGCTCGCGGTTCACAGGTTACAAGCATAGCGCCGTTCGCAGGGTTCAGGTGCGCTGGCAGCCTGCCGGCTCACCTTGGCCGATCAGTTTCTGCTGCTGGTCGTAGAGCTTGATCCAGGGGCGGAAACCGATGCTGCCCGCCTGCATCTGGTAGCGTTGCCCGGCGGTGAAGTCCTTGTAGCTGAGATTGAGCTGGCAGTCGCGCCACAGCGGCTCGTCCACCGGGCCGATGTTGCTGGGCGTCACGGTGAACTGGTAGCGCACGGTCAGCTCATGATTGCCGGGCTGCACCTGGAAATAGCGGGTGTCGGCCCAGTCGCGCTCATCGACCTGCAGGGCGTGCAGCGAGTCGTTGTCACCCGGGGCGAGGTCGATCCAGGCCTGGTTCGGGTCGGCGCGCGGCAGGAATGAGGCACAACCGGACAGCAGCACGAGCGTGCCGGCGGCAAACAGCAGAGTACGCATGGCGAAGCTTCCCCTTGGCGAGATAGTCTTGGTCGCATTCGGCCGACGAGCGAGATAGACAGCCTCGATGTTTGGACTTTTTCTTTTCATGCGCTGCAGCCGTCGGGCTCTGGACCGCGTTTTCACCCGGTTGGTTCCCGTGGCGCTGGGCGTCCTGCTGAGCGGTTGCTCCAGCGTGGGCTATTACGGCCAGTTGGCCGAGGGCCAGTGGCAGTTGTTGCGGGCGCGCCAGCCGCTGGATCGGGTGATCGAGGATCCGGCCACCAGCCCGGTGCTGCGCCAGCGCCTGTCGTTTGCCGAAAAGGCCCGGGCGTTTGCCAGCTCGCAGTTGAAGTTGCCGGACAACGGCAGTTACCGGGTCTACGCCGATTTGGGGCGACCGTATGTGGTGTGGAATGTGTTCGCGACACCTGAGCTGTCGTTGCAGCCGGTGACCCATTGCTTCCCCATCGCCGGCTGCGTGGCTTATCGAGGGTATTACCGGCAGGGCGCGGCCCGCGGCGCGGCGGCGTTGATGCGCCAGGAAGGCCTGGATGTCTATGTGGGAGGCGTGGAGGCTTACTCCACCCTGGGATGGTTCGATGACCCGATTCTGTCGACCATGGCCGGCTGGGGGGATGAGCGCCTGGCCACGGTGATCTTCCATGAGCTTGCGCACCAGCGCTTCTACGTGCAGGACGATACCGAGTTCAACGAGTCGTTCGCCTCGTTCGTCGAACAGGAGGGCACCCGGCAATGGCGCGCGGCACGTGGCTTGGCAGCCATCGACGAGGCTGGCGCCCGGCAGCGCGAGCAGTTCACCCGGCTGGTGCTGGCCAGCCGCGAGCGGTTGCAGGCGATCTATGCCGGGCCGTTGGATGAGGCGAGCAAACGGGCGGCCAAGCAGGTTGAGTTCGAGCGGTTGCGCCGGGAATACCGCGAGGTGCGGGATCGGGATTGGGGCGGGGATCGGCGGTTCGATGCCTGGATCTTTGCGCCATTGAACAATGCCAAGTTGTTGCCTTTTGGGCTTTATGATCAGTGGGTTCCGGCGTTTTCGCAGTTGTTCAAGGATGTTGGTGGGGATTGGTTGCGGTTTTACCAGCGAGTCGAAGAATTGGGTCGGATGCCCATTGATAGGCGCAAGGTACAGTTGGAGCGTCTGATGCCATCGCGGGGCAAGCCCGCTCCCACGCCATGATCAGCTGCCAGCGTGGGACAGAGGACAGCGTGGGAGCGGGCTTGCCCCGCGAAGAGGTCAGCGCGTAAAGGCCTGGTGCAACTCGGCCAGTGTCTCGAAATGGAACGCTGGCGCCTCGGCCTCCAGTTCCTCCCGGCTGCCGAACCCATAGCCCACCGCCACGGCCTGCAAGCCATTGCTGCGCGCACCGATCAGGTCATGCTTGCGGTCACCGATCATCAGGGTCTGTGCCGGGTCGAGCCCTTCTTCATCCAGCAGGTGGCGAATCAGCTCGACCTTGTTGGTGCGGGTGCCGTCCAGCTCGCTGCCGTAGATCACCTTGAAGTGCTGGTCGAACTCGAAATGCCGGGCGATCTCGCGGGCATACACCCACGGCTTGGAAGTGGCGATATACAGGGTGCGTCCCTGGCCGTTGAGCGCCTGCAGCAGCTCGGGCACGCCGTCGAACACCAGGTTCTCGTAAAGCCCGGTGACCTTGAAGCGCTCGCGGTAGAAGTTCACCGCATCCCAGGCCTTGGCCTCGTCGAAGCCATAGAACTGCATGAAGGCCTGCAACAGGGGCGGGCCGATGAAGTGCTCGAGGCGGGTCAGGTCCGGCTCGTCGATGCCCAGCTTGGCCAGGGCGTACTGGATCGAGCGGGTGATTCCTGAGCGCGGGTCGGTCAGGGTGCCGTCGAGGTCGAAAAGGATGTTCTGCTGGTGCATGTAATGGATTCCGCTCGAATTCTGGGTCGACTGCTTCGCGGGTAAACCCGCTCCCACAGGCTGTGTGCAAGATCTGTGGGAGCGGGCTTGCCCCGCGATGGCGTCATTGCGGTTGGTCGTAGCCTTCGGCCAGGTGCTGGTCCTTGAGCTTCACGTAGTTGCCGGCACTGTAGGCAAAGAACGCGTGTTCCTGCTCGCTCAGCAGGCGCACCTGCTTCACCGGGCTGCCCATGTACAGGTAGCCGCTGACCAGGCGCTTGCCCGGCGGCACCAGGCTGCCGGCGCCGATGATCACCTCGTCCTCGACGATGGCGCCGTCCATGAGGGTGCTGCCCATGCCGACCAGGATGCGGTTGCCCAGGGTACAGCCATGCAGCATGACTTTATGACCGATGGTCACCTCGTCACCGATGATCAGCGGAAAACCGTCGGGGTTGAACGGCCCGGCGTGGGTGATGTGCAGCACGCTGGCGTCCTGCACGCTGGTGCGCGCGCCGATGCGGATGCGGTGCATGTCGCCGCGTACCACGGTCAGCGGCCAGATCGAGCTGTCCTCGCCGATCTCGACGTCGCCGATGACCACCGCCGAACGGTCGACGAAGGCCCGTGCTCCCACTTTCGGCGTGTGTTGCTGGAAGGTCCGGAGGGCCATGATAGTGTTCCTCTGCAATGCCGATAGGCAGGCTGCCTGCTGCGGTCGGCGTCGATTGTAATTAAGATGGTCCCGTGTTTCTCCTGCCAAGGTACCCGAACCGTGAGTGCGAACAACCCGCTGCTGCAGTCCCATGATCTGCCGCCCTTCTCGGCGATCCGCGCCGAGCATGTGCTGCCGGCGATCGAGCAGATCCTCGCCGACAACCGCAAGGCCATCGCCGAGATCCTCGAAAAGCAGGGCAAGAACCCGACCTGGGCCGGCCTGGTGCTGGCGATGGACGAACTCAACGACCGCCTGGGCGCCGCCTGGAGCCCGGTCAGCCACCTCAATGCGGTGTGCAACAGCCAGGAGCTGCGCGAGGCCTACGAGTCGTGCCTGCCGGCCCTGAGCGCCTATTCCACCGAACTGGGCCAGAATCGCGCCCTGTTCGAAGCCTATGAAGCCCTGGCCGCCAGCCCCGAGGCCGCAGGCTTCGACGTGGCGCAGAAGACCATCATCGACCACGCCCTGCGCGACTTCCGCCTGTCGGGCATCGACCTGCCGGCCGACCAGCAGCGGCGCTACGCCGAAGTGCAGAGCAAGCTCAGCGAGCTGGGCAGCCGCTTCTCCAACCAGCTGCTCGATGCCACCCAGGCCTGGACCAAGCACGTCACCGACGAGGCCGCCCTCGCCGGCCTGACCGACTCGGCCAAGGCGCAGATGGCCGCCGCCGCCCAGGCCAAGGGCCTCGACGGTTGGCTGATCACCCTGGAATTCCCCAGCTATTACGCGGTGATGACCTACGCCGACGACCGCGCCCTGCGCGAAGAGCTGTATGCCGCCTACTGCACCCGCGCCTCCGACCAGGGGCCGAACGCCGGCCAGTTCGACAATGGCCCGGTAATGGAAGAGATCCTCGACCTGCGTCAGGAGCTGGCCAAGCTGCTGGGCTACCCGAACTTCGCCGAGCTGAGCCTGGCCACCAAGATGGCCGAGTCCAGCGACCAGGTGCTGAGCTTCCTGCGCGACCTGGCCAAGCGTTCCAAGCCGTTCGCTGCCCAGGACCTGGAACAGCTCAAGGCCTACGCCGCCGAGCAGGGTACCCCTGAGCTGGCCAGCTGGGACGCCGGCTACTTCGGCGAGAAGCTGCGCGAGCAGCGCTACAGCGTGTCGCAGGAAGCCCTGCGCGCCTACTTCCCGATCGACAAGGTGCTGACCGGCCTGTTCGCCATCGTCCAGCGCCTGTACGGCATCGAGATCGCCGAGCTCAAGGGCTTCGACAGCTGGCACCCGGACGTGCGCCTGTTCGAGATCAAGGAAAACGGCCAGCACGTCGGGCGCTTCTTCTTCGACCTCTATGCCCGCGCCAACAAGCGTGGCGGTGCCTGGATGGACGGCGCCCGCGATCATCGCCGCACCGCCGCCGGCTCGCTGCAGAGCCCGGTGGCCAACCTGGTGTGCAACTTCACCCCGGCCACGCCCGGCAAACCGGCGCTGCTGACCCACGACGAAGTCACCACCCTGTTCCACGAGTTCGGCCACGGCCTGCACCATCTGCTGACCCGCATCGAGCATGCTGGCGTGTCCGGCATCAACGGCGTGGCCTGGGACGCGGTGGAGCTGCCGAGCCAGTTCATGGAGAACTGGTGCTGGGAGCCCGAGGGCTTGGCGCTGATTTCCGGCCACTACGAGACCGGCGAACCACTGCCCCAGGACCTGCTGGACAAAATGCTGGCGGCGAAGAACTTCCAGTCCGGCATGATGATGGTGCGCCAGCTGGAGTTCTCGCTGTTCGACTTCGAGCTGCACGCCACCCACGGCGACGGCCGCAGCGTGCTGCAGGTGCTCGAAGGCGTGCGAGACGAGGTCTCGGTGATGCGTCCGCCGGCCTACAACCGTTTCCCCAACAGCTTCGCGCACATCTTCGCCGGCGGTTACGCGGCGGGTTACTACAGTTACAAGTGGGCCGAAGTGCTGTCGGCCGACGCCTTCTCGCGCTTCGAGGAAGAAGGCGTGCTGAACGCCGAGACCGGCCGTGCCTTCCGCGAAGCCATCCTGGCCCGTGGCGGCTCCCGTGAGCCGATGGTGCTGTTCGTCGACTTCCGTGGCCGTGAGCCTTCCATCGATGCATTGCTGCGCCACAGTGGCCTTACCGAGGACGCGGCGGCATGAGCGAGGTAGCCGTGAGCAAGAGCAAGCGACGTTTCATCGCCGGGGCGGTATGCCCGGCGTGCAGTGAGATGGACAAGCTGATGATGTGGAACGAGGACGGCGTGCCGCACCGCGAGTGCGTGGCCTGCGGGTTCACCGACACCCTGAACGAACAGGGCCTGTCGGTACCCTCGGAGCTGGGCACCCGGGTCAACCACCTGGCGCCCAAGGCGGCGCCGGCCAAGGTGCAGACCGTGCAGTTCTTCCCCAATCCGAAGCTGAAGAAGCCGGAGTAACCGGGTTTCGCAATTCCTTGCGCCCATTCGCGGGTAAACCCGCTCCCACAGGAGTATCACAGGCCTGTGGGAGCGGGTTTACCCGCGAATGGGGCAGGCGGTACTGGCATCACTTCGAAAACCGGATTACTGTGTTTATGTACAGTAATCCGGTCTTCCATCATGAAACCAGCCCCCATTCGCGGCCGCGGCACCGCCGACAACCCCCACAACCGCTTCGCCCCGAGCGTTTCAGTGGCCGAGGACGATGGCTGGTACCAGGAAGTCCCACTCACCCAGGGCACCGAGGTGCGGATCGAGACGGCCAAGACCATCATCGCCCGCAACACCTCCCCCGACCTGCCCTTCGACCGTTCCATCAACCCCTACCGCGGTTGCGAGCACGGCTGCATCTACTGCTATGCGCGCCCCAGCCATGCCTACTGGGACCTCTCTCCCGGTCTCGATTTCGAAACCAAGCTGATCGCCAAGACCAATGCCGCCGAAGTGCTCGAGCAGCAACTGAGCAAGCCGGGATACGCCTGTGCGCCGATCAACCTGGGTTCGAACACCGATCCCTACCAGCCCATCGAGCGTGAGCACCAGCTCACCCGGCGTCTGCTAGAGGTGCTGCTGCGCTACCGCCACCCGGTAACCATCGTCACCAAGGGCTCGCTGGTATTGCGCGACCTCGACCTTCTGAGCGAACTGGCCAGCCAGCGCCTGGCGCGGGTGATGATCAGCCTCACCACTCTCGACGATGAACTCAAGCGCACCCTCGAACCCCGCGCGGCCGCTCCGAAGGCGCGCCTGCGGGCGATCCGCGTGTTGCGTGAGGCCGGCGTTCCGGTGGGCGTGCTGTGTTCGCCGATGATCCCGATGATCAACGACAGCGAGCTGGAGCACCTGCTGGAGGCGGCGAAGGAAGCCGGCGCGCAGAGCGCGGCCTACATGATGCTGCGCCTGCCGCTGGAGGTGGCGCCGCTGTTCGAGCAGTGGCTGCACGATCACTACCCGCAGCGGGCCGCGCATGTGCTGAGCCTGATCCGCCAGAGCCGGGGGGGCGAGTTGTATGACAGCCGTTTCGGCGCTCGGATGCGCGGCGAGGGAGTGTTCGCCGAGCTGTTGGCCCAGCGCTTTCGCAAGGCGGCCAGGCGGTTGGGGTTCGAGGGGCGTGAGGACCTGCAGCTCGATTGCAGCGCTTTCTGCGTCCCCGGCGCACAGATGGCGCTGTTCTAGCAGCGCAATCTCTTTGTCCGAGAGCTATAAGTACAACTAACACAACCCAACAATTTCACTCATGAAGCTTGGCATCTGATGCTTTTTTGCTATTATCCAGTGCTCCCCTCGCCAATCCAGAACGCCCGTTCTAGAGCCAGCGCAATTAAGTTTCAGTTAAGTTTCCTACGCTAGCGTGAGTCATGAGTCAGCAGTGACTGTGATTATTTACCCGTGCGCGTCATCTAAATCCCCGCGTCCCCCCAATCTTTCCCCGGTAACATGGAATTCACTTTCAAACCGTCAAGAGGATGAATCATGCCCGTCAAGGACCCATCCAAGGTTGTCCCGGCCGCACCCGCCGAAAGCGCCGATGCCGCCCTCAAGCATATCGTCGACGGCTTCCTGCGGTTCCACACCGAAGTCTTCCCCGAACAGCAAGAGCTGTTCAAGAAACTGGCCACCGCGCAGAAGCCGCGCGCCATGTTCATCACCTGCGCTGACTCGCGCATCGTGCCTGAGCTGATCACCCAGAGCTCGCCGGGCGACCTGTTCGTCACCCGTAACGTCGGCAACGTCGTGCCACCGTATGGCCAGATGAACGGCGGTGTGTCGAGTGCCATCGAATACGCGGTGCTGGCGCTGGGCGTGCACCACATCATCGTCTGCGGCCACTCCGACTGCGGCGCCATGCGCGCGGTGCTCAACCCGCAGTCGCTGGCCAAGATGCCGACCGTTTCCGCCTGGCTGCGTCACGCCGAGGTAGCGCGGACCGTGATCGAGGACAACTGCTCCTGCGGCAGCGAGCACGAGAGCATGCAACTGGTGACCAAGGAAAACGTCATCGCCCAGTTGCACCACCTGCGTACCCATCCGTCGGTCGCTTCGCGCCTGGCCGCCGGACAGCTGCATATCCACGGCTGGATCTACGACATCGAAACCAGCCAGATCGAAGCCTACGATGCCGCCAGCGATCGCTTCCTGCCGCTGACCGCCGGTGAGCCGATCCCCTCTGCCACACCGAGAGGCCGCTACTAAGCGACCCGAACACGCTGAACAAGCCTTGATTGCCGGCTGCACCCGATGGGTGCGGCGCGGCCTTCGCCTGCCTTGAATCTCCCTGAATACCTTGCCGGCACACCCGCTGGCGGCCCGCGCCTGCGCGTCATTCAGGGTTCCCCGTGCTAGCGGCCAGCGGAATGGCCGTGAATCTAGAAAGGAGCTACATGGTGAACATGACACAGATAAAGGCGGCCCTGCCGCGCGAGTTGCTGGCTTCGGTGGTGGTCTTCCTGGTCGCCCTGCCATTGTGCATGGGCATTGCCATTGCCTCGGGCATGCCACCGGCCAAAGGACTGATCACCGGGATCATCGGCGGTATCGTGGTGGGCTTTCTCGCCGGCTCGCCGTTGCAGGTCAGCGGCCCGGCGGCCGGCCTGGCGGTGCTGGTGTTCGAACTGGTGCGCCAACATGGCGTGGCCATGCTCGGGCCGATCCTGTTGCTGGCCGGATTGCTGCAGCTGCTGGCCGGGCGCCTGCGCCTGGGTTGCTGGTTCCGGGTCACGGCGCCGGCGGTGGTGTACGGTATGTTGGCCGGGATCGGCGTGCTGATCGTGCTTTCCCAGGTGCATGTGATGTTCGATACGGCGCCTCAGCCCTCGGGTGTGGATAACCTGCTGGGCTTCCCGGCGACGCTGGCTTCGGCCCTGCCGCTGGAAAGCGCGGGCAATGGTTGGCAGGCCGGTGCGCTTGGGCTGGGTACTATCGCCATCATGTGGGGCTGGGAGCGTCTGCGCCCGCAGCGCCTGCGCTTCATTCCCGGAGCCCTGCTCGGGGTGGCGGCAATGACCGCCGTCAGCCTGTGGCTGGCGCTGCCGGTCAACCGTGTGCAGGTGCCGGCCGATCTGTCCGAAGCCATCGACTGGCTGCGTCCGGATGACCTGCTCAAGCTCGCCGACCCGACCCTGCTGGTGGCGGCCTTCGCCCTGGCCTTCATCGCCAGCGCCGAGACCTTGCTGTCCGCCGCCGCCGTCGACCGCATGCACAGCGGCCAGCGTTCGGACTTCGACCGTGAGCTGTCGGCGCAGGGCATTGGCAACATGCTCTGCGGGGTGCTGGGTGCGCTGCCGATGACCGGGGTGATCGTGCGCAGCTCGGCCAACGTCCAGGCCGGCGCCCAGACTCGGGCCTCGGCGATATTCCATGGGCTCTGGCTGCTGGCCTTCGTGGTGGCGCTGAGTAGCTTGCTGCAGCAGATCCCGGTGGCCAGCCTGGCTGGAATGCTGGTCTATACCGGCGTGAAGCTGGTGGACTTCAAGGCGTTCCGTGGCCTGGGCCGCTATGGGCGGATGCCGATGTTCACCTATGCGGCGACGGCACTGGCGATCATCTTTACCGACCTGTTGACCGGCGTATTGCTGGGCTTTGCCCTGACCCTGCTGAAGCTGGCACTGAAGGCGGCGCGGTTGAAGATTAACCTGGTGGCGTTGGGTACGCCGGGGCACATGGAACTGCGCCTGAGTGGGGCGGCGACCTTCCTCAAGGTGCCGGCGCTGACCCAGGTGCTTGATACCGTGCCGGAGGGGACGACATTGCATGTGCCGCTGGGCAACCTGAGCTATATCGACCATTCCTGCCTGGAGTTGCTCGAGGACTGGGGGCGCAGTGGCGCGGCCAAGGGCTCGCGGCTGGTGCTGGAGCAGCGGCGGCTGAAGCGGCGGGTCGAGGGACGGTTGCGGACTACGGCGGGGGTTGGGGTTTAGTCTGTCAGATTGCAGGGGCCGCTTTGCGGCCCTTTCGCGGCACAAGGCCGCTCCTACAAGAGATCGCGTTCCCTTGTAGGAGCGGCCTTGTGCCGCGAAAGGGCTGCGCAGCAGCCCCGGCGATTTCGAACGTTGCTCAGGCCGATTGCCCCAACTCCACACCAAGCTGGCGCGACAGGCACGGCCAGCGTTTCCACGCGTTGCCGGTTTCCGGGCTCGACAGCTTGTCGCGGTAGACCTCCACCGATTCCACGGCGAAGCTCTCCTCATCGAGCATCTTGTCCACCGAATGGTGCACCACCTCATCCAGCTGGTTGGCAAACGTCTCGCCGATCAGCTGATGGGCGATCAGGTTGGCGACCGTGGTATCCACCGGAATCAGCGGCTGCTGGAAGTGGCGGATGTACAGGTCGTTGACCTCCTCGACCAGACGATGAGCCAGGTAGGCCTCGTCCAGCAGGCAATCCAGCCCGACCTGCCCCGCCATCACGCTCGGCGGCTGCAGGAAGTAGGCCTCGGCAATCTTCAGTACCGGTTTGATCTGCGTCTCGATGCCTGCTTCGAGCGCCACGTTGTGCGCGGCCTCGAGCAGTTCCGGAACCTCGTTGATGTAGGCGCCGACGAAGCGCGCCAAGGTACCCTGGGCATCCTGCTGGGGTAGTTGGATCGATGGATGCAGGTGTGGCAGTTGCAGTTCGAGGCGGGCTTTCAGTTGGCCTGTGCGGCCCTCATGTTGATGGGCGTTTTCGATCTGCTCGCGTACAGCAGCGATGTTCATGACAACTCCAGGGGCATGGCGTTACAAACGGAAGACACTAAGTTAGCTTGCTTACGAGAATGGCTAAGACGCATTTGTTATATCTCTGAGGCACGTGTAGGAAATTGGCTATATCAATGTGCCATTATTGTGCCCCGGCCCAGCATTCATGCGGCTTTCAGCGCAAACGTTTGGTTGAGTGAAGATCATTTCAAGTGCTGCGTTGCGGACCATTGGTCGGTGTCTATACTCCGGGTGAAACGTGATTCGTTGATGAGGCCCGACTGCCTTAAGCAGGGGGCTCGGTCGTCGAAGCCAGGCAGTCTTGGCCACCGTTCCCCCCTTTGTCGTAGCAGGTCGTCCACGCCTCCGGGACTACAAGAACGATAAGGGGAACCCGCAATGATGCGACATCCACATGTCTGGATGGGCCTGTTGCTGTGGTCGGTTTTCGGTCAGGCACAGGCAGCATGGACGGTGAACATGGCGCCCGGGGCGACGGAAGTCTCCCACGCAGTGTTCGACCTGCACATGACCATCTTCTGGATCTGCGTGATCATCGGCATCGTGGTGTTCGGCGCGATGTTCTGGTCGATGGTCATCCACCGCCGCTCGACCGGGCAAAAGGCTGCGCACTTCCATGAGCACACCTGGGTCGAGATCCTCTGGACCGTGGTCCCTTTCCTGATCCTGGTGGTGATGGCCATCCCGGCCACCAAGACCCTGATCGACATCTACGACGCCAGCGAGTCCGACATCGACATCCAGGTCACCGGCTACCAGTGGAAGTGGCACTACAAGTACCTGGGCCAGGACGTCGAGTTCTTCAGCAACCTGGCCACCCCCGCCGAACAGATCCACAACAAGTCGCCGAAGGACGAGCACTACCTGCTCGAGGTCGACCAGCCGCTGGTGTTGCCGGTGGGCGCCAAGGTGCGCTTCCTGGTGACCGCCGCCGACGTCATCCATTCCTGGTGGGTACCGGCCTTCGCGGTCAAGCGCGACGCTATCCCCGGCTTCGTCAACGAGGCCTGGACCCGGGTCGAGAAGCCGGGCATCTACCGTGGCCAGTGCACCGAGCTGTGCGGCAAGGACCACGGTTTCATGCCGGTGGTGGTCGAGGTGAAGTCCAAGGCCGACTACGACACCTGGCTCGGCGAGCGCAAGGCCGAGGCGGCCAAGCTCAAGGAACTGACCAGCAAGGAATGGACCCTCGAAGAGCTGGTCGCCCGCGGCGACAAGGTCTACCACACCACCTGCGTGGCCTGTCACCAGGCCGAAGGCCAGGGCCTGCCGCCGATGTTCCCGGCGCTCAAGGGCTCGAAGATCGCCACCGGGCCCAAGGACGCCCACCTGGGCATCGTCTTCCACGGCAAGCCCGGCACCGCCATGGCGGCGTTCGGCAAGCAGCTTTCGGAAGTCGATATCGCCGCCGTGGTCACCTACGAGCGCAATGCCTGGGGCAACAACAAGGGCGACATGGTCACGCCGAAGGACGTGCTGGCGCTCAAGCAGGCCGAAGCGCAATGAGCCGGGCTAGCCGCGACAGTCAGTGGATTGCAGGAGACAGGACATGAGTGCAGTGATCGACGACCACGCCCACGGTCATGAACACGCCCACGGCCCGGCCAAGGGCCTGATGCGCTGGGTGCTGACCACCAACCACAAGGACATCGGCACGATGTACCTGTGGTTCGCCTTCAGCATGTTCCTGCTCGGCGGCTCGTTCGCCATGGTGATCCGCGCCGAGCTGTTCCAGCCCGGCCTGCAGATCGTGGAACCGGCGTTCTTCAACCAGATGACCACCATGCACGGGCTGATCATGGTGTTCGGCGCGGTGATGCCGGCCTTCGTCGGCCTGGCCAACTGGATGATCCCGCTGATGATCGGCGCGCCGGACATGGCCCTGCCGCGGATGAACAACTTCAGCTTCTGGCTGCTGCCGGCGGCGTTCCTGCTGCTGGTCTCGACCCTGTTCAGCCCCGGCGGCGGGCCGAACTTCGGCTGGACCTTCTACGCCCCGCTGTCGACCACCTACGCCCCGGCCAGCGTGACCTTCTTCATTTTCGCCATCCACCTGATGGGCATCAGCTCGATCATGGGCGCGATCAACGTGATCGCCACCATCCTCAACCTGCGCGCCCCGGGCATGACCCTGATGAAGATGCCGCTGTTCGTCTGGACCTGGCTGATCACCGCCTTCCTGCTGATCGCGGTGATGCCGGTGCTGGCCGGCGTGGTGACCATGATGCTGATGGACATCCACTTCGGCACCAGCTTTTTCAGCGCCGCCGGCGGTGGCGACCCGGTCTTGTTCCAGCACGTGTTCTGGTTCTTCGGCCACCCCGAGGTGTACATCATGATCCTGCCGGCCTTCGGCGCGGTCAGCTCGATCATCCCGGCGTTCTCGCGCAAGCCGCTGTTCGGCTACACCTCGATGGTCTACGCCACCGGGGCGATCGCCTTCCTGTCATTTATCGTCTGGGCCCACCACATGTTCGTGGTCGGCATCCCGGTGGTGGGCGAGCTGTTCTTCATGTACGCGACCATGCTGATCGCCGTGCCCACCGGGGTGAAGGTGTTCAACTGGGTCAGCACCATGTGGGAAGGCTCGCTGACCTTCGAGACACCGATGCTGTTCGCCATCGCCTTCGTCATCCTGTTCACCATCGGTGGCTTCTCCGGCCTGATGCTGGCCATTGCGCCTGCGGACTTCCAGTACCACGACACCTACTTCGTGGTCGCCCACTTCCACTACGTGCTGGTGCCCGGGGCGATCTTCGGCATCTTTGCCTCGGCCTACTACTGGCTGCCGAAATGGACCGGCCACATGTATGACGAAACCCTCGGCAAGCTGCACTTCTGGCTGTCGTTCGTCGGCATGAACCTGGCCTTCTTCCCCATGCACTTCGTCGGCCTGGCAGGCATGCCGCGGCGGATCCCGGACTACAACCTGCAGTTCGCCGACTTCAACATGGTCTCGTCGGTCGGTGCCTTCATGTTTGGCGCCACGCAGATCTTCTTCCTGTTCATCGTCATCAAGTGCATCCGCGGCGGCGCGCCGGCAGCGGCCAAGCCCTGGGACGGCGCCGAGGGCCTGGAGTGGTCGATCCCGTCGCCGGCGCCCTACCACACCTTCCAGACCCCACCGGAAGTGAAGTAGGAGCCCGCCCATGGACGGCCTGTCGCTCAAACGCCTGGTCACCCGCCTGCTGATGCTGACCGTGGTGATGTTCGCCTTCGGCTTCGCCCTGGTGCCGATCTATGACGTGATGTGCAAGGCCTTCGGCATCAACGGCAAGACCGGCGGGCAGTACGCGGGCACCCAGGTCAGCGACCCGTCGCGCTCGGTGCGGGTGCAGTTCATGTCCACCAACGCCGGTGACATGAGCTGGGAGTTCCACTCCACCGCCGACCAGATCGAGGTCAACCCGGGGGCGGTGAACCAGATGATCTTCATCGCCCGCAACCCGACCAACCAGCCGATGAGTGCCCAGGCCATCCCCAGCATCACCCCGGCCGAGGCCGCGGCGTACTTCCACAAGACCGAATGCTTCTGCTTCACCCAGCAGGTGCTGCAGCCGGGAGAGCGCATCGAGATGCCGGTGCGCTTCATCGTCGACCGTGACCTGCCGGAGTCGGTGAAGCACCTGACACTGGCCTACACCCTGTTCGACATCACCGCTCGCCACCCGCCGGTCGCACAAACCGCGACCGAGGCCGCCCGTTGAGGGAAGGAGATCAAGCATGGCAAGCCACGAGCATTACTACGTCCCGGCGCAGAGCAAGTGGCCGATCATCGCCACGATCGGCATGTTCATCACCGTGTTCGGCCTGGGCACCTGGTTCAACGACCTCAAGGCCGGCCACCCGGAATCCCACGGGCCACTGATTTTCTTCGTCGGTGGGCTGTTCCTGGCGTACATGCTGTTCGGCTGGTTCGGCGCGGTGATCAAGGAGAGCCACGCAGGGCTTTACAGCGCGCAGATGGACCGCTCGTTCCGCTGGGGCATGAGCTGGTTCATCTTCTCCGAGGTGATGTTCTTCCTGGCCTTCTTCGGCGCGCTGTTCTACGTGCGCGTGCTGGCGGGGCCATGGCTGGGCGGTGAGGGAGACAAGGGCGTGGCGCACATGCTCTGGCCCAACTTCGAGTTCGTCTGGCCGCTGCTGCACACGCCGGACCCGAAACTGTTTCCGCCGCCGAAGGAAGTGATCGACCCGTGGCACCTGCCGCTGATCAACACCATCCTGCTGGTGAGCTCCAGCGTGACCGTGACCATTGCCCACCATGCCCTGCGCAAGGGCCATCGCGGCACGCTGAAGCTGTGGCTGGGGCTGACCATCCTGCTGGGGCTGGGGTTCCTTGCGCTACAGGCCTACGAGTACCACGAGGCCTACAACAAACTGGGGCTGACCTTGGGCTCGGGGATCTACGGTGCGACGTTCTTCATGCTCACGGGCTTTCACGGCGCTCACGTGACGCTGGGGACGCTGATCCTGTTCGTGATGTTCTGCCGGGTGATGCGCGGGCATTTCGAGCCGGACAAGCACTTTGGTTTCGAGGCGGCGAGCTGGTACTGGCACTTCGTGGATGTGGTGTGGGTGGGGTTGTTCATCTTTGTGTACGTGCTTTGACGGGTGGCGCGGTCCCCTGTTGTAGGAGCGGCCTCGTGCCGCGAAAGGGCTGCGAAGCAGCCCCGGCGATTTTGCATGATGCCAAGATCCTGGGGCCGCTGCGCAGCCCTTTCGCGGCACAAGGCCGCTCCTACAGGGACCGAGACAATTCAGAACGGCGCGTGGGAGACCAACTGCCCACTGATGAAGCCCCAGGCCACCAGCCCGATGGTCAGGGTGGCGAGGGCGACACGCACGGTAAGGGCCTTGAGCAGGCGGGTCGACTGGTCGTCGTCCTTGACCAGGAACACCAGGCCACTGAACAGGCTGGCGATGGTGGCCAGTAGCATCAGGACTATCGCGGCCTTGAGCATGGCGTAACTCCAGGGGGATGCGGTGATGGGTACAAGTATAGCGCTCGACCTGACGAGGCCCCGGTGAAGCCGTTTCGCCCCGGCCTGCTGCCGACCCTGGTGGTGCTCGCGCTGCTGCCGGGCCTGATCGCGCTCGGCTGCTGGCAATTGCGCCGCGCCGACGAGAAGCGCGACCTGCTCGCCGCCTACACCGAGCGCCAGATCGAGGCGCCGGTCGCTGTCGAACAGCTGCGCCAGCTGCCGGACCCGGCGTTCTACCCCGTGCACCTGTATGGCCGCTTTGACGCCGCGCACAGCCTGCTGCTGGACAACCAGATGCGCGACGGCAAGGCCGGCGTCGAGCTGCTGCAACCCTTCCACGATCAGGCCAGCGGGCTGTGGCTGCTGGTCAACCGCGGCTGGCTGCCCTGGCCCGATCGCCGGGTGCCGGTGCGTTTCGACACCCCGGACCAGGCCCTGGCGCTGGACGCCACGGTCTACGTGGCGCCGGGCAAGACCTTCCAGCTGCACCCGGACAACCCGGACGGCCGCTGGCCGCAACTGCTGACGGCAATCGACCCGGGTGGGCTCTGGCAGCAGCTTGGCCGTGAAGGTTTCACCCATGAGCTGCGCCTGCAGGCCGGCCCGGGTGCCTACCGCCTGGACTGGCCGGTGGTCGCCATGGGCCCGGAAAAGCACCAGGGCTACGCCGTGCAGTGGTTCGCCCTGGCCACCACGCTGGTGTTGCTCTACCTGTATTTCGGCTGGCATCACAACGACAAGGAGAACCGCCATGGCCGCCGCCACGAGTCCACTGGACGCGCCTGATCGCCGCAAGCCGAGGGGACGTCTGCAACTGTTGCTGATCCTGTTCGTCGTGCTCGGGCCGATGATCCTCGCCACCTTCATGTACAAGCTCAAGTTCTGGGTGCCGGAGGGGCGCAGCTATCACGGCGTGATGATCGGCAATGGCGAGGGCCGCGTAGATATCGGCATCGATGCCCGGGACGAGCGTTGGCAGTTGCTGGTCAGCACCCCCGAGGCCTGTGCCGAGGAGTGTCGGCAACTGGTGTACCTGGCCCGGCAGATCCAGGTTGGCCTGGGCCGCGACGCCAGCCGCGCCAGCCATGCCCTGGCGGCGGCCCAGCCACTGGCCGCCGACTACCAGGCGCAGTTGGGCCGCGAATACCCGCAGTTGCAGCGCTACCCGCTGGACGCCCAGCGCTATGTGCAGAAGGTCGGCGAAGCGGGCCCGCAGCTGTGGATCGTCGACCCTCACGGCAACCTGGTGCTGCGCTACGACGCCAAGGTCAACGGCAAGCATGTGCTGGACGACCTGCGCCACCTGCTCAAGCTGTCCAACATCGGCTAGGAGGCCGCCATGGCCAGACCCGGATACCGTCTCGCTGTGTTCGCCACCCTGCTGGCGTTGCTGGTCGTGCTGCTCGGTGCCTATACCCGGCTGACCCATGCTGGCCTTGGCTGTCCCGACTGGCCGGGGTGCTACGGCTTCATCAGCGTGCCCAAGACCGATGCCCAGCTGGCCCATGCCGAGCTGCACTTCCCCGAGCACCCGGTGGAAGAAGCCAAGGGCTGGGCCGAGATGGTCCATCGCTATTTCGCCGGCACCCTGGCGCTGGTGATCGCCCTGCTCGCCTTCCAGGCCGTGCGCCGGCATGCCCGTGATGGCCAGCCCTATCGCCTGCCGGTGTTGCTGCTGGCAGTGGTACTGGCCCAGGCGGCGTTCGGTATGTGGACCGTGACGCTGAAACTGTGGCCGCAAGTAGTGACCGCGCATCTGCTCGGCGGGTTCACCACGGTGAGCCTGCTTTTCCTGCTGTCCCTGCGTCTATCCCGGGCCTTTGCGCCATTGCCGAAATTGCCGCTGAGCCTGCGCCGGATCGCCGCGCTGGCGCTGCTGGTGGTCATCGGCCAGATCGCCCTGGGGGGCTGGGTCAGCGCCAACTACGCGGCGGTGGCCTGCATCGACCTGCCCACCTGCCACGGGCAGTGGTGGCCAGCGGCGGACTTCAGCAACGGCTTCCACCTGACCCAGCACGTCGGCCCCAATTACCTTGGCGGGCAGCTGGACAGCGACGCGCGCACCGCGATCCATATCAGCCATCGCCTGGGCGCGTTGCTGGTCATGCTGGTGCTGCTGACCCTGAGCTGGAAGCTGCACCGTCACGGCCTGGGTGGCCTGGCCCGCCTGGTGTTGCTGGCGCTGGCGCTGCAACTGGGCCTGGGCATCAGCAACGTGCTGTTGCACCTGCCCCTGGGCGTGGCCGTCGCGCACAACGCTGGCGGCGCCCTGCTGCTGCTGTGCATGGTGCTGGTCAACTACCGCATCCGCGTGGTCGACAAGGTCCGTGTGGGCCACGGCTGGCGTCTGACGCCGGTGACCGGCGTGCACCTTTCCCATCACATGAGGAACGATTCGTGGCGACGCTTCTGAGCACGGAACGCCAGCGCGCCGGATGGCGCGACTACATGGAACTGACCAAGCCGAAGGTGGTGGTGCTGATGCTGATCACCTCGCTGGTGGGCATGTTTCTCGCCACCCGCGCGGGGGTGGCCTGGAGCGTCCTGCTGTTCGGCAACCTGGGGATAGGCTTGTGCGCGGGGGCCGCGGCGGCGGTCAACCACGTGGTCGACCGCCGCGTCGATGCGCTCATGGCCCGCACCCACAAGCGTCCGCTGGCCCAGGGCCGGGTAGGGCCCTTGCCGGCACTGCTGTTCGCCTTGCTGCTGGCCGTGGCGGGGATGGCCCTGCTGCTGGCGTTCACCAACCCCCTCACCGCCTGGCTTACCCTGGCCTCGCTGCTGGGTTATGCGGTGCTCTACACCGGCTTTCTCAAGCGCGCCACGCCGCAGAACATCGTGATCGGCGGCCTGGCCGGGGCAGCCCCGCCGTTGCTGGGCTGGGTGGCGGTCAGTGGGCACCTGGGCGCCGAACCGCTGCTGCTGGTGCTGATCATCTTCGCCTGGACGCCGCCGCACTTCTGGGCCTTGGCGATTCATCGCAAGGAGGAGTACGCAAAAGCTGATATTCCCATGCTCCCCGTTACCCACGGCGAGCGCTACACGGCCCTGCATATCCTGCTCTACACCTTGATATTGCTGGCGGTGAGCCTGTTGCCCTATGCCATCCACATGAGCGGACCACTGTACCTGGCCTGTGCCCTGGGGCTGGGGCTGCGCTTCCTGCACTGGGCCTGGGTGTTGTACCGTGGCACCCGGCCGCACGCGGCGATCAAGACGTTCAAGTACTCTATCGGCTACCTGTTCGCCCTGTTCATCGCGTTGCTCGTAGACCATTACCTGTTGCTGAACCTATGACCCGAACCCAGAAAACCGTCTTCATCCTCGTTGCCCTGGTCGCGCTGATCATGGGCCTGACCGTCAACAAGGTGCTCAACGACCGTGGTCAGTTGAACCCCACCGAACTGATCGACGCCGGCATCATCCTGCTGCCGCAGAGCCGCACCGTGCCCGACGTGACCATGACCGACCAGAACGGCCAGCCGCTGGTGCTGGACCAGCTCAAGGGCAAGTGGTCGTTGCTGTTCTTCGGCTACACCTACTGCCCGGACATCTGCCCGACCACCCTGGCCCAGCTGCGCCAGGTGAAGAGCGAGCTGCCCAAGGAGGCGCTGGAGCGTTTGCAGGTGGTGCTGGTGAGCGTCGACCCGAACCGCGACACGCCGAACCAGCTCAAGCAGTACCTGGGCTACTTCGACAAGGATTTCGTCGGGGTGGCGGGGTCGATCGAGGATACCCAGAAGCTGGCCAATGCCTTGAGCATTCCGTTCATTCCGGCCGATACCAGCAAGCCGGGCTACACCGTGGATCACAGCGGCAACCTGGCGGTGGTCGGCCCGGACGGGCGCCAGCGTGGGTTCATCCGTGCGCCGTTCAACAACCAGAAGCTGGTGGCGCAGTTGCCGGGGCTTGTGAAGCGCGACTGACCGTTGAAATGAATCGCGGGGGC
>NZ_JANCLM010000069.1:0-16527 GCF_024259445.1 Pseudomonas sp. DVZ6 | reverse complement strand
GCGCGAAGCGGCCCCGGCGTTGGCAGCCATAAATCAGGTCCATCAGCCAGGGAATCAGGCCAATGTTCAAACACGCGCAGCTGGAATCGGTGAAAGCCTGGATCAACGACCCCGCACACGCCGCGCTGGCCTTGCATGTGCGCATCCAGCGGGCGATCCGTCAGTTGATCCTCGACGGCGCACTGCCGGTGGGCAAGGCGTTGCCCGCCTCGCGCCCGCTGGCCCAGTCCCTGGGCGTATCGCGGGATACCGTGGAGTCGGCCTACAGCCAGTTGCACGCCGAAGGCTTTATCGAGCGGCGCGTGGGCAGTGGCAGCTTCGTGTCGCAACGGGCCCGCTGCCTGCCGTCGCGCAAGCGCCAGCGTCCGGCACATCCCGAAGCCCCCGTGCAGTTGAGCCGCCGAGGTGAAGCGGTGCTGCACAGCGGTGGCGTCCACAACTTCCAGTCGCCCCGCCCCTTCGCCCCGGGCGTGGCCGAAACCCGGCACTTCCCCCTGGCCATCTGGGAGAAGCTGGAGCGGCAGGTGTACAAGGAATACGGTACACGGGCGCTGGAGCACAGCGAGCCGCAGGGCATGGCCCCCTTGCGCAGGGCAATCGCCGACTACCTCAACCTCGAGCGCGGGGCCCAGGCATCCGCCGAGCGCATCCTGATCCTCACCAGCTCGCAGCAGGCCCTCGGCCTGTGCGCCCAGGTGCTCATGGACGCCGGCGACCAGGTGCTGGTCGAGGACCCGCTGTACCAGGGCACCCGCAAGGCCGTCACCGCCGCCGGCCTGGCATGCGTGCCGGTCCCGGTGGACGCGCACGGCCTGCAGGTGGACGCCATGGCCCGGCTGGCGCCCGATGCCCGGGCGGTGTTCCTCACCCCTTCGCACCAATACCCGACCGGCGCGACCCTGGCACTGGACCGGCGCCTGCTGGCGATCGAATGGGCCCGGCAGCAACGCGCCTGGATCATCGAGGACGACTACGACAGCGAGTTCCACTACGCCGGCCGCCCCACCGCCTGCGTGCAGGGCCTGGACCCGCACGAGCGCACGCTGTACATCGGCACCTTCACCAAATCGCTGTTCGCCGGGCTGCGCATCGGCTACCTGCTGCTGCCACCCCAGCTCGTCGCACCGATGACCGCCGCCCGTACATTGCAGGACGGGCATAACGCCTCCATCGCCCAGCTGACCCTGGCCCGGTTCATGGAAGGCGGGCACTTCAACGCCCATGTGCGGGCCATGCGCGCGCTCTACGCCGAGCGGCGGGATGTGCTGGCGGATCTGCTGCGCAGGCACCTGGGGGCGTTTCTCGTGCCGCAGGTGCCCGCCGGCGGGCTGCAGATGCCCTGCCATTTCGTGCAGGGCCTGTCTGAAGACGCCGTGGTCAGGGCAGCACGCGGGGTGGGGATCGATCTGTTGGGGCTGGGCAGCTTGTACGCAATGCCGAGGAACGATGCCGGCTTGCTGATGGGGTTTGCGGCACTGACGCCCGCTGAGATGAGGGCGGCGGTGGTGAAACTAGAGAAGGTGTTGGCAGGTGCCCAGAAGAAAATAGGCTCGCCCACGCCACAAATCGGCATCTAAAGTGCCAGACAGGAAATCCTGTCGAACGTGGTCATGGGCGAGTTAATAGTTGAGCGTAGCGCGGATATCCAAGTCTGCAAACGCAGGCCCCATTGCCCCCTCGATACCTGCCAGAGCTGTATTGAAAAACCCAGCCCCCCTGTATCTATTGCAGACCCACCCTTCCCTCCACCATCCCTTCCACACTCCCCTGGATGGCTAAAGGAACCCGCATCATGGCTGCCCTGCTGCTGCAAATGTCCCCCATTGGCCTGGTGATCGCCCTGATCCTGCTGCTGCGCCGGCCACCCGTCCAGGCCGCGCTGGCCGGCGTGGCCGGTGTCCTGCTGCTGTGGGGCCTGGGCGCCGCGCAGCCGCTGTCGACGGCGGTGTCCGGCGCCATCCTGCAAGACACGCTGATCCTGTTTCTCAGCACCGCCGGCGTGATCGTCCCGGGCCTGGCCTTTGCCATTCTGGTCGAGCGCGCCGGCGCCCCGCAGGCTATCGGGGCCTGGGTCCGGGAACTGGGCTGGACGCCACCGATGCAGGTGATCTTCATCGTCCTGGGCTTGGCGCCGCTGCTGGAGGCGATGACCGGGTTCGGGGTGTCGCTGATCGCCACGGTGCCATTGCTGATGGGGCTGTTTTCGCGCCAGACAGGCATGAAGATGGCGTTGGCGGGGATGGTGGTGATGCCGTGGGGCACCCTCGGGCTGGCCACGGTGATCGGCGCGCTGCTGGCCCATATGCCGGCGCAGGAACTGGGCAGCCATTCGGCGCTGGTCAGCGCACCGGTGTTTCTCTGCCTGGCCGCCGTGGCACTGGCCTTGGCGGGGATCCGCAGTCTCAAGGCATGGCTAGGGCTGGCGGTGATCTCGCTGCTGTTCAGCACAGTGCTGTATACGGTCAACCGCTGGATCGGGCCCGAGGCTTCGGGCGTGCTGGCCGGGCTGGCGGTGGCCTGCACAGGCCTGGGACTGTCCTGGGCACGGCGAGGAACGTTGGTGCACTGGCCGCGGGCGGCATGGCCGTACCTGGCGTTGCTCGGGGTGATCGTCGCCTCGCGTGGGCTGTTCCTGGTCTCGGGCTGGGACGGCGGGTGGGTGGTGCACGGCGCCAATGTGGCGTGGAAGCCACTGGCTTCGCCGGGGCTGGCCTTGCTGCTGGTGGTGCTGATGATGGTCGGGCGCCAAGGCGCGGGCTTCCCATGGCAGGCGTTGGTCACCCGGGCGCGGTTCCCGGTGGCGACGATCTTCCTGTTCCTGCTGCTGTCGCAGGTGATGGTCAAGGCCGGCTTCCTGGTCGAGGCGCAACGGGCCTTGCAGTCGCTGTCCGGCGTATCGCTGGCCGCGACGGTGTCGTTGCTGGCAGGGCTGGCCGGCTATGTCACCAGCTCCAACGTCGGCGGCACCACCCTGGTGATGCCCGCCATCGCGGCACTGTCCGACAGCCATGGTGCCTGGCTGGCCGCCATGGCCAACAGTGCCGCCGGGCACGGCGCGCTGGGATCGTTGTCGATCCTGTCGCTGATCATCGGGCTGGCCGGTGCCAACCGCACCGAGGAGCACGGGCTGATCCGCTTCGGCTTTACCCTGGTCGTGTTGAACATCGTCATCGTGGCTGCAACCGGCGTAGTTTTGCTCTACCTTTCCGGGGCCTGAACCTGACTCGACAAAGAGCCCTCATGGACCGCATTTCCAAGCCCGACAAACGCTGGCACACCGTCAACGCCTGGCTGCTGCGCCAGATCGACAGCGGCGAATGGCCCAGCGGCATGCAATTGCCTTCGGTGCGTGAACTGGCGCGGCTGTTCGACAGTAGCATCGCCACCGTGCAACGGGCACTGGCGGAGCTGGAGGCCAATGCCTATGTGCAGGCCACGCCACGGGTGGGCTATTTCGTCGCCAAGGGCGCGGCCCAGGTGCAGGGGTTCGACCTGGCAAGCGTCACCGTCAACGTCGACCACGCGGTGGTCGCCATGCTTGCCCAGGCGGCCAGCAACACCGCGCTTTCGCTGAGCTCGGCGGTGCTGCATGACGAACTGGCGCCCCAGGTTCTGCTGAGCAGATGCCTGGCCTCCCTGGCGAGCAAGGCCGATCTGGCGCTGGCCGGGCTGATCGCCCCACCCGGCCTGGCCTCGCTGCGCCGACGCATCGCCGGGCTGATGCTGCAACGCGGCGTGGCCTGCGGGCCGGACGATATCCTGGTGACCTCGGGCGACACCGTGGCCCTGGAACTGGCCCTCGAAGCCGTCGCCCGGCCGGGGGCCACTGTGGCCATCGAAACGCCCACCTACTACGGCATCCTGCAGACCATCGAACGCCTGGGGATGCGCGCCCTGCCCATCCGCACCCACGCCGACAGCGGCATGGACCTCGAGCACCTGGAATGGGCCCTCAAGCGCGGGAAGGTCGATGTGGTGTTCCTCAACCCGACGCTACAGAACCCACGGGGCTTCATCATGCCCGACGCGGCGCGGGCACGGCTCTCACAGCTGGCGCAGGCGACGGATGTGCCGATCATCGAGGACGATATCTTCTTCGACCTGGTGGACGAGACGCAGCGACCCAAGGCGATCAAGCACTACGACGAGACCGGGCAGACGATCTATTGCTCGTCGTTCTCCAAGACCGTGGCGCCGGGGTACCGGGTGGGCTGGTGCGTGGCCGGACGGTACCGGGATGCGATCCTGGCCCAGATGTTTTCGCGTAACCTGGCGGTGTCGAGCCTGGCGCAGCGGGTGCTGGATGAGTTTATCGGGCGGGGGTACATGGACGAGCACTGCGCGAAGCTGCGCGGGCGGCTGGTAGCGCAGACCGAGGTGATGGCGACGCTGGTGCAGTCGGTGTTTCCGGCGGGGACACGGTATGTGGCGCCGCAGGGCGGGTTTATCCATTGGGTCGAATTGCCGGAAGGGACGGACATGCTGGCGCTGCAACGGCTTGCGGCGGAGCGTGGCTGCAATGTCGGCGCCAGCGGGATGTTCTTTGCCGATGGGGAGTGTGGCACTGGGTTGCGGGTGTGCCTGGGGCGGGTGATCACGCCGCAGGTGATGGGCGGGTTGAGGGTGCTGGCGGAGTGTGCGGCGCTTTCAGGCGCTTGATTGCTGGGGGCGCTTTGCGCCCCTTTCGCGGCACAAGGCCGCTCCTACAGAGAGATGCACGCTCCCGTGTAGGAGCGGCCTTGTGCCGCGAAAGGGCTGCGCAGCAGCCCCAGCTATCTGGATCAGGCCAGATGCACCTGGCTGCGCAAATGCTCGGCCAACATATCGATAAAGGTACGCACCTTGGTCGAGCCATATTTGCTCTCGCGATGCAGGATATGGATCGGCCAGGGCGCCTCTTCATACTCGGCCAGGATCACCTGCAAGCGCCCGGCCGCCACCTCATCCGCCACCTGGTACGACAGCAACCGTGCAATCCCCAGCCCGGCACTGGCCGCGGCGATGGCGGCGTCGTTGCTGGTCACGGTCAGGCGCGGTTTCATGCGGATCAGCGTCGGGTCGTCGATGGCGCCGAAGCGCCAGTCCGTGCGCGGTGACAGGGTTCCGGCGGCGATGACTTCGTGCTTCTGCAATTCAGAGGGATGGCGCGGCGTGCCGTGGCGTTCGAGGTACTCGGGCGAGGCGCACAACAACCGGCGCATCCTGCCCACGCGCAACGCCTTGAGGCCCGAATCGGGCAACTGGCCGATGCGCACCGCCACGTCCATGCCCTCCTCCACCAGGTTCACCACGCGGTCGAGAAAGTACGCCGACACATCCACCTCGGGGTACTGCTGCAGGTAACGGACGATGCACGGCATGACGAACTTCTTGCCGAACAGGATCGGTGCGGTCACCGCCAGGTCGCCCTTGGGCGCGGCGTTGATGCCGGCGGCGGCTTCGTTGGCCTCGACGATGCTGGCGAGGATATGCCGAGTATCTTCCAGGTAGCGCCCGCCGGCCTCGGTCAGGCGCACACTACGGGTGGTGCGCAGCAACAGCTTGACCCCGAGTTGTTCCTCCAGGGCGCTGACGGCGCGGGTCACCGCCGCCGGCGAGATGGCCAGGCGACGGGCGGCGGCGGCGAAGCTTTCCAGCTCGCCCACGGCCACGAACACTTTCATCAGGTGGATCTGGTCCATGCCGCGCCCCACGCGTTGTCGTGGGGCGATTATCGCCGTGGTCACGCTAGAGCTCCAGTACCAGGGGCTGCACGCCGCCCTCGGCCTGGGCGGGGATAGCGCAGCAGATCAACACGCTGCCGGGCTCGGGCAATTCGGCGGGCGGGTTCGGGTAGTGGACCTGGCCGCTGACCAGTTTGGTCCTGCAGGTACCGCAAGAGCCCCCTCGGCAACTGAAGTCCGGCGACAGGCCACGGCTTTCCGCCAGTTCCAGCAGCGTGCCGCTGTCCGGCGCCCAACGCGCTTCCTTGGCGGAGCTGGCGAAGTACACCGGCACCGGCTCGCTGGCGGGAGGGGGCTGTTGCAGCGTCGGCTGGTTGTCGTCGGTGTGGCGGCGCAGGGTCGAGGGACCGAAGGCTTCGGCATGAATGCGGGCGTCGGGCACATGCACGCCGCGCAGGCCTTCGTACAGGTCCTGGGTGAAGCTGGCCGGGCCGCAGAGGTAGAAGTCGTAGTCATCCAATGCCAGCGTGGCCTTGACCTGCTCGATGCCCAGGCGGCTGGCGAATTGGTAGTCATGCCCTGGCACGGCCGAAGGTTCGGGCTGGCTCAGGGCACGATGGATGCTCAGAAAGCCATTGGCCTGTTGCTGGAGCGCGGCAAGCTCCTGCTGGAACGGCATGTCGGCCAGTGTGCGCCCGCCATGGAACAGATGGATTCGCCGCCCCTGCCCCTTGGCCAATTGCTCGCGGAGCATGGCGATCAACGGGGTGATGCCGACGCCCGCGCCGATCAGCACAAGGGGCCGGTCACTCTGCTGATCCAGGGTGAAGCTGCCCATGGGCTGGCGCACCTGAAGACGATCGCCGACCTTCACCTGTTGGTGCAGATAGCGTGAGGCCGGCCCCTGCGCCTTGACGCTGATGCGCAGGAAGCCATCGGACGGCGCGCTGGACAGGCTGTAGGTACGAATCAGCGGCGTCTCCCCATCGATGCGCAAACGCACGGGAATATGCTGACCAGGGGCGAAGGCCACCGCGGCGCCATCCTCGGGTTGCAGATGGAACGAGCGGATATCGCGACTCTCCTGCTCGATGCGCAGTACCCGCCAGGTCAGCCACTGGCGCTGCCGTTCGCGCTGTTGCAGGCGCTGCTCGGCCTCGCGCCAGGTGCCGGTCATCAGGCTGGTGGGTGCGTATTCCTGGAAGGCCCAGCGCAGCGATACGGCAGCAAGGCGCAGCACCACCTGCTCGATGTCCAGGGTCCAGATCCGCTCGGCGCCTTCGAAGGCGCTGATCAGCGGGCTGTCGAGAATCACCTCGGTACGCCCGGAAACCTGCAGCACATCGCCCGTGGTGAAGTCGACGAACAGCAGGCCGGCGACCGGGTTGACCAGCAGATTGCCGAGGGTATTGAAATGCAGGTTGCCGGCGTAGTCGGGAATGGTCAGGCGATTGCCCTCGACCCTGACGAAACCAGGCCGGCCACCGCGATGGGACACGTCCACCGAGCGCTGGCCAGCGTCCTGATCGACGTAGCTGGCGACAAAGAAGGTGTCGGCGCTTTCGATGATGGCGCGGGTCGCGGCATCGAGCGCCGCTGAATCCCGTCGCCCCTGCGGCGGCTCGTCGACGCGGGTGTACTCGCGTATCTGGATGTACTGCGGGCAGTTGCCGAAGGATTGCTCGACCACCACTTCCAGTTGGCCGGCGCTGGCCCTGCGGATCAGGCCATTGAGGCGATTGCGCCGCCGCGTGTGCAGCTCGATCCCCAGCAGGCCGATGGCGCCACCCGCCACCAGGCCAGGCGTGGCCGGATCGTCGCTGGCGAGATCGGCGCCGATCAACAGTTGCCGTGGATCGGGCGAGCTGACGAAGCCTTCCGGGCCTTCGAGCAGCGTCGCCCAGGGTTTGCCTGCGGCGTCCACGGTACCGGCCACCATGAACGGCAGTTGCTGGTAGAACGTGCGATGCTGGTCGGGCATGTAGTCACGAATGACCTTCTGCCCGAACGCCTCCATGCGCTCTGCAACACCGACGTGCTCCTGCAGCCGTTTTTCACCTGCATGCCAGGGCGATTGCATGGCGGCATTCCTCGGGACTCAGAGGGTGGTCTGCAAACCGATGACCGTACGTGGCATCGGCACGAAGCCCGGCAGCGCCTCGACACGGGCCAGCCAGGCGCGCACGTTGGGGTACGGCTCCAGCGACACGTTGCCTTCCGGCGCGTGGGCGATGTACGAGTAATTGGCGATATCGGCGATGGTCGCCTGGCTACCGACCAGGAACGGGCCCTTGGCCAGTTCGGCGTCGATCACCTTGAGCAGGGTGTGGGCGCGGCCGATGACTTCGTCGGTGTTGAACGAGGCACCGAACACCGTCACCAGGCGTGCCGCCGCCGGGCCGAAGGCCAGGGGACCCGCCGCCACCGACAACCAGCGCTGCACACGGGCGGCACCGACCGGATCCGCAGGCAACCAGCGCTCACCGCCATAGGCCTTTGCCAGATAGACCAGGATGGCGTTGGAATCGGCGATGACGATGCCATTGTCATCGATCACCGGCACCTGGCCGAAGGGGTTGATGGCGAGGAACTCGGGTTGCTTGTGCTCGCCCTTGGCCAGGTCGACGAAGACCAGTTCGGTGGGCAGTCCGAGCAGCGACAACATCAGCTCGATGCGATGGGCGTGGCCGGACTTGGGGAAGTTGTACAGCTTGATCGGGCTTGGCATGTGCAGGGCTCCGGATCAGCGCCGGGAGTGGCGCTGCTGGAGGACATGCTGCACTGGATCGGCTGGCAGCAGAATCAGTGCTGGGAGCAATCCAGTATTTCGGCAGGAGGAATAATCACACTCGCGGGGCAAGTCGGGTCGCCGCATCGCCGCTCCCGCGAGCCCGCACTTACGATCTCAATGACGGTGCTGCTTCTGGTACTGATACAACCCCCGCGCCGCCTCGACCACCAGCGGCACACAGGCCTGGAGCTCATCGAAACTCATCGAATCGAGCAGCTCGAAGTTGTCTTCCAGCCCATGCAGGGAAATGGCCTTGAGCAGACGATCCTGCTCCGGCGGCAGCTCGCTCCACTCGGCCACCTGGGTCCCGCGCATGTAGCCGAAGCACCATTCCTCGAGAATGATCGCCGGGCCTTCCTCGCCTTCGCTCTCCTCGAACAGCGGTTCGAAGTGCTCAATGTCGTCGGCCAGCTCTTGCGCCACCTGGCTGGCGTAACGCAGCATCAACGCGGTGTAGGCCTCTTCATGGGCGGGCTTCTTGAACTTCGGTACCTTGCCGCCGGCGACGGAGGGTAGCCATTGCTCGGGATTGACCTTGCTAGGGGAGCTGGCCAGAGCGGTGAAGAATCCGTTGAGCTCGGCGAGGTTGAGCACCGAATAATCGTTGCCGTAGGTGATCAGCAGGTCTTCGAGGCGGTCGAGTTCTTTTTCGCTGAGCGCGGGGAGCATGGGCAGGTGTCCTGGGGCGGAAATTTGCGTGCACCCTAGCACAGGCAACGCCTGCCCGCTCCCATCAAGGGAACAGGCATCGGACTATTGCTGCAGCCAGTGCGCCAGGTCGGCCTGCCGCCCGGTGCCGATCAGCAGCCACAGCAAGAGTCGGCACTTGCGCGGGCAGAGCCAGCCGGCCATGTGCAGGCCCCGGGCCTGCAGGTCGATCTCACCGCCGATGAATCCATAGGTCCCCTGGGCTGTCGGGCCATTGCCGGTGCGGGTGGCGATGATCACCGGCATGTTGCCGGCGATGCTCCCCAACGCCTCGGCCCAGGCTTCGGAAACATGGCCTGCGCCAAATCCGGCAACCACCAGCCCTGAATAGCCCAGGCCTCCGAGCGCTTGCAGCAGCCTCGTATCGGCATCGAGACAGGCCTCCAGCAGGACGACCTGGTGATCCACCTGCACCGGCAGGGGCAACACCCGCCGTGGCGTGGCAGCCTGGCGATAAATTGGGCGGCCCTCCACGACCTCCCCTATCGCTCCTGTGCCGGGCGACTCGAAGGCCGCCATTGCCAGGCTGGCAGTCTTGCGTACCCGGGCGGCTTGGTGGATCTGGTCATTGATCACCACCAGCACACCACGCCCCCGGCTACCATCGGCTATCGCCACCTGCACTGCCGCCAGCAGGTTCGCCGGACCATCCGCGCCCGGTTGGCTGGCCGAACGCATGGCGCCGGTCATGATCAGCGGGATGTCATGGGGCCAGAGCAGGTCAAGGAAATACGCGGTCTCCTCCAGCGTATCGGTGCCTTGGGTGAGGACCACGGCCTGGGCCCCCGCTTGCACTTGCGCGCTTGCCCAGGCCAGCGCGTTCAGCATGTCGCTGAATGCCAGCGAGGCGCTCGGCACCAGGTACAACGTGGCGGTGCTGATCTGCGCCAGTGCCTGCAGTTGCGGCAGGGACGCCAACAATGCCGCGCAATCGAGCCGGGGTGTCACACCCTGCCCCGGCCCCTCGGATTGCATGCTGACCGTGCCGCCCAGGCTGGCGATCGAAACACGTGGTGCTGTCATGGGTTACCTCCCGCAAGCAGGCCGACCAGGGGCACGATGCCCAGGGTGCTGATGGCCATGGACAGGACATTGCCGATATAGCCGTGCATGTAGCCCGGCAAGCGCTGGCTGATGGCCACGGCAAGCGGTGGCGCGATCAGCGCGCCGAGCACGGCGCTGGCGACGATCACCTGCCAGCTGCCGCCCAGTGTCAGCACGGCGGCGGGCACGATCGACACGATGGGAATATAGGTCGGATACCAGCCCCGTTCTTGCCATTGCCGCCGCCAGAACAGCACACCGACCAACGATGCCAATGCCTGCCCAGCCACCATCTGCAGCACCAGTTGCGATCCGTAGGCCGGTGCCGCCGGGGCCAATACATAAGCCAGCAACACGCCCAGCAGCAAGCCGAGGCTGGCCAGTTCATTGCCAAAAAACGGCGCCTCGCTGAAATCGGCCAGTACCCGACGCAGGGTCCAGACCACACCATAGTCGGGCTGGCTGGCCGTCGCGGCGACCACTGGACGCTGTCCGTCGCGAACCAGCGCCGGGAAGCGCTTGCACAGCAGGAACGCCAGTACACTTGCCAGGGCCATGCCACTGACATTGCCGATCACCACCGGCAACTGCAGCGGGTAGCACAGGTAGTTGACCAGCAGCAGGCTGGCGGGCGTCACCAGCACGGCACCGAGCAGCGCGCCATTGATCGTGACGCGCCAACCGCCGCCAAACAGCAGGACCATGGCCGCCGGTAACGAGACAAAGGCGACGAAGGTCGGCTGCCAGGCACCACCGTCCAGGGTCCAGCCCCACAACGCATGGCTGAGCAGCAGGCCAAGCAGCGAGCTGATGATCAGCCAGGGCCACAGCCCGGTGCCGTAGCAGATGGCAAAGCCTTGCCAGCAATACCCGCGCTGCTGGGCCCAATGCGCGAGGCTCGCCCCCAGCAACAGCCCCAGTGCCGGCAATTCGTGCTTGTAGAAGGCGACCTCGCTGATATCACCGACAATCCAGCGCAACCTGCTCAGTGGCTGGTCGAGGGTTGCGACGAGCTGCGCATAATCGGGCCATCCACCCAACATCAGGCTGGCAACGCAAAGCAGCGCGAGGCCCAGGAGAATCAGCGACGACGACCGTTGTCGCGGTAAGGAAAGGCGCTGTTCCATGACGCCTCCTCAACGTGGCATCGGCGCATGCAGCCGATAACCCAGGGTGGCGTCGTAGAGGTCGGTGCGCCGGTCACGCGGCAGGTCGTTGAGGCTGTTCCAGATCGGCGCCGAGCGCGCGGCGCTGAGGTCGACGTCGGCATAGAGGACGCACTCCTCCTCGGCATTGGCCACCTCGCCGATAGGCCAGCCGTTGGTGCCGGCAATCAGCGAACAACCGAGGAAGCGCCCGCCCCGTTCGCGGCCGATGCGATTGGCGGCGGCGATGTAGACATTGTTGACGTGGGCCGCGGTCATTGTCAGGTACGAGGCCATGCAGCGTCCGGCCTCGTCGAACAGCGGCGGCGGTGTCCAGACCCAGTTGTTCAGGCTGCAGATGATGTCGGCGCCCTGCGCCGCCATGAGCCGTGGCACCTCCGGGAACCAGATGTCCCAGCAGATCAGCAGGCCGATGCGGCCGATGGGTGTTTCGAATACCGGGAAGCCCAGGTCCCCTGGCGTGAACCAGAGCTTTTCCTGGTTCCACAGGTGCGCCTTGCGGTAATGCCCGAGCAGCCCTTGCGGGCCGAACAGCACGGCGCTGTCGAAGAGCTTGAGGCCGTCACGCTCGGCGAAGCCTGCGGCCAGATACACCTGCTGCTCACGGGCGAACTCCGCCCAGGCCCGCAGACATCGCCCATCCTCCAGCGACTCGGCGTGGGCATAGGCCTCGGCGCGGGAGTTGAAGGTGTAGCCGGTGTTGGCCAGCTCCGGCAGCACGATCAGGTTGGCCCCTTCACGCGCGGCGCGGCGGGCCAGGGCCAAGCCACGGCTCAGGTTGCCATCGCAATGGTCCAGGCCGACCTGCGGATCGTACTGGATGACGGCAATGCGTACGGGGCTGACGGGAGTGGTGTGTTCCTGCATGGCGGCTTCCTGTTCTGGTTGTTGTGGAAGGCCGCCAGTAGAACGGGCATGGCATAAGGGACGACAGTCAGCGGAATCCTCTGGAACTGAGGGAGATTGCGAAAATACCTGGAGGAGCACTCCTACAAAGTTGTTTCAAAGCGCCTGTCGAGGTACCTGATAATGCGGATAGTGCTCCAGGCTGAAGCCCCCCTTGGAACGTGCGCCGGTGTTGTTGCAGAGGTTGATCACGGTGTCGATGGCAGTACGCAGACACGGCTCGGTCCAACCGGCATCGACAGAGAAAGACTCCCCGGCGAGGTAGAGCCCTGAATGGGCACTCAGGTCGCGGTTGTACTTCATCAGGCTTACCGCGTCGTAATAGGTGCCCGCCCGGTACAATTTCGCACAGCCAAGTGCACTCCTGTCTGTCATCCATCTTTGTATGCGGGTGTTTCCAAGATCGATATGCGGCGAGATGGGCTCGCTGATGTTGGTACAACGCAACAGAATTCGATCGAGTTCCGCTACGCATTTTTCCACCAACTCGGTGTCTGAATAGGCCGCCAGCTTGGTGGCATCGTCCTCCCAGGTGTAGCTGAGCAGGATGCAATCGCGGGTGTGCTGATCGTTGTAACGGTAGGCGTATACATCGTGCACGAAGCTGTCGGTGACCAGGATCTGCGGCAGATGGGGATGCTGGTCGAGAAAGCTTTTACGCAGCGGTGCATAAACCTTGCAGCTGGTTTCCCAATGGGCGTGCTTCCAGGCCTCGACAATGGCCGGTGGCAGCATGTTCCGGGAGAACCCCTCCAAGCGCATCCCAGTTTCGATCAACCAGGACGGCGTGGTAAGCACCACACTGTCGAATACCTCACTCATCGGCTGAGCCTTGGCTTCATCGCTGTGCCGCCAACGGTAATCGACGCGGATGCGGCCATCGGCCAATTTGTGCAGTCCATGAACCGAGCTGTCCGTCAGCAGGCCATCCTTACGCGCCACGCACTGGCTATACAAGGATTCGCCCAAGCCAGCGATGTCCATGAACAGCAGGGCCTCATCCAACGCAGCGATCCCCAGGTAGGCAGGAGCCTGGAAATGCAGGCCTTTGCTGTCGGGCACAGTCTCGACATCCTGATACGGCGCTGCAAGCACTTGCCCCCTTTCATCTACACGCCCATGCACAAGCTGCAGGTGGCTGCTGAACCCGAAAATGGCAGTACGCAGCGGATAGAGGCAACACACGTCGTAGAAGGCGCCCCAGCTGCCATCACCGATGCCGATTGCATAGAAGATCCCCGACTCGTCACGGTCCATGCCAAGGCCGCCGAAATCGCCTGGATTGCCAGGGTCCCAAGCCTCCCGGATCGGCAGCAGTACCAGGTCACGGAACGACAGCCTGTGATATCGCTCGACGATTGCCGACCACATCGCCAGCCAGCCTTCTGTGCCGTAGATGGCGGCCGCCTGTTCGGCGAAACGCTCGGCAAAGCGCCGCCACTTGCCATGAATCCTTTGTAGTACCGCAGTAGGTGGCGGGGTGTGACCTTCGGGGTTTTTCCAGATCAGCAGCTTCGGATCACCCTTCCCTTCAAGTTGGCCTTCACGCAGATAGATACCTGTCGCATTGACCCAGGGCGTGCCAGGGTTGGGGAAGTCGGAAAGCCGCAGGTCGAACAGATCTGCGTAATACGCCATCAATGAACGGCCTGCCTTGGGCGGCTCGCCGGTTCGGTTGAAGAACGGCATGCGCATGGCGCCCATCTCGAAGGGGGCGGTGTGTGCTGGTGGCTTGTCAGCAGAGGATGACACGGTGAGATGACGCCCCCCGATTCGCCGGGCCTGCTCGATCAGGGTGATATGGGTGAAACCACAGCGCAGCAGTTCTCGTGCGACGGTGAGGCCGGTGACGCCAGCACCGACAATGCAGATGCGATGTGCAGGACGAGCAGCCTGGGCAATGCCGCCCTGTTGTTCGACAAGACGTCGGTAGTCGAAACACAGGTCAGGCGGATTCGGGAAACGTGCGGCCCATGGCAGCACTGGAGTGTGAGGCTCGACGGCCAGGTCGGCGGGATGGTTGTGCGTTGATCCGATGGTCATGGTCTCGGGTTCTCAGGGTAGGTGAGGAACCTGAGCATGCCGGGAGCAGGGAGGTGGGGATGGGTAGATGTGTATTGTGGTGCAGCGTACGTTGTTGCCTGTACTTACGCTGTCGCGGGACAAGCCCGCTCCTACAGGGACCGCATAATACCTGTAGGAGCGGGCTTGTCCCGCGATGGGTCGTCAGCGTTTAGACCGCCAGCGCGCGCTCACGCAGCTCGCTGTTGAGGATGCGGTCGTTCTCGCTGTAGTCCACCGGGCAGTCGATCACGTGCACGCCAGGGGTCTTGATGCAGTGCTCGAGCAGCGGCAGGAAGCCTTCGGCGCTTTCCACGCGGTGGCCATTGGCACCGTAGGCTTCGGCGTATTTGACGAAGTCCGGGTTGCCGTAGTCCAGGCCGAAATCGGTGAAGCCCATGTTGGCCTGCTTCCAGCGGATCATGCCGTAGCCGTCGTCACGCAGGATCACCACGGTGATGTGCATGCCCAGACGTACCGCGGTTTCCAGCTCCTGGCTGTTCATCATGAAGCCGCCGTCGCCGCATACCGAGATGACCGGGCGATCCGGGTACACCAGGTGCGAGGCCATGGCCGATGGCAGGCCGGCGCCCATGGTCGCCAGGGCGTTGTCCAGCAGCACGGTGTTGGGCTTGTGGGCCTTGTAGTTGCGGGCGAACCAGATCTTGTAGATGCCGTTGTCCAGGGCAACGATGCCTTCGGACGGCAGGGCGCGACGGATGTCGGCGACCATGCGCTGCGGGTAGACCGGGAAGCGGTCGTCATCGGCGCCTTCGGCGATCTGCGCTTCGTTCGCTTCACGGATGGCCATCAGGCGGGTGAAGTCCCAGTGGCTGGTGTCGGTCAGCGCTTCGCTGATCTGCCACACGGCGTTGGCGATGTCGCCGATCACTTCCACCTGCGGGAAGTACACGGCATCGACTTCAGCCGAGCGGAAGCTGACGTGAATGACTTCGGTGCCACCACGGACCATGAAGAACGGCGGCTTCTCGATCACGTCGTGACCAATGTTGACGATCAGGTCGGCGGCTTCGACAGCGCGGTGCACGAAGTCACCGGACGACAGCGCGGCGTTGCCCAGGAAGCGCGGGTGGCGCTCGTCGACCACACCTTTACCCATCTGGGTGGTGATGAACGGGATGCCGGTCTTGTCGATCAGTTGCTTGAGGACCTTGGCGGTCATCTTGCGGTTGGCGCCGGCGCCAATCACCAGGATCGGATTGCGGGCGTTCTGCAGTTTCTGCACGGCGGCTTCGATGGCCACGTGCTCGGCCAGCGGGCGACGGTGCAGGCTGCGCGGGATCGGCAGCGCATCGGTCTGCTCGGCGGCGATGTCTTCCGGCAGCTCCAGGTGCACGGCGCCCGGCTTCTCTTCTTCGGCCAGGCGGAAGGCCTCACGCATGCGCGCAGGGATGTTGTCGGCCGAGGCGAACTGGTGGGTGTACTTGGTGATGGGGTCCATCATGCCGCACACGTCGATGATCTGGAAACGGCCTTGCTTGGACTTCTTGATCGGCTTCTGGCCGGTGATCATCATCATCGGCATGCCGCCCAGGTAGGCGTAGGCGCTGGCGGTCACCAGGTTGGTCGCGCCAGGGCCGAGGGTCGACAGGCTGACGCCGGTCTTGCCGGTCAGGCGGCCGTAGGTGGCGGCCATGAAGCCCGCGGATTGCTCGTGGCGGGTCAGTACCAGCTTGATCTTCGACTTGCGCAGGGACTCGAGCAGGTCGAGGTTTTCCTCACCGGGAATGCCGAACACATACTCGACACCTTCGTTTTCCAGGCATTGCACAACGACATCGGCGGCCTTGGCCATCTTGCTTCTAACCTCAAGTAATAGGACGGTGAAAGTCCAGAAATGCGCAGCACGGTACGCTGGCATCGCTCGGTCCGGGTGCCAGGATTGCCCCGAACCTAAGCCTTGACGCAGGGTAGGTACGGGGAAGTCACGTAATTGTGACGGCAATATTGTCGCACCTGTGACGAGGCGATGTGAGGTAGCCGACGAGCAAAGGATATTTGCATGATCGTCAGCAAACGGATCCGCTGTAGGAACAGAATACCGTGGGAGCGGGCTTGCCCCGCGATGAGGCCAGCCCAGGCAACATCACCGCCTGATCCGGCCTGATCGCGGGGCAAGCCCGCTCCCACGTTGTGTGTTTCAACAGTAGAGGCGGCGTTGGCTTTG
>NZ_JANCLM010000068.1:0-16727 GCF_024259445.1 Pseudomonas sp. DVZ6 | reverse complement strand
CGTCGCGATGCGCCGCGCGGGCGGCGCTCGATCTGATAGGCGCTGCAACGCTAACGTCGAACACCTTGAAAAACCTCAGCCAAGATACCTGCAAGGACCTTTATCGCTTCAACCAACTTGCTCGAATCGCCGCCGCCTCACGAACAGGCCCACGCCCACCCCCGTGGCAAGCACCGACAGCAATCCCAGGTCCAACCCGAAGGAACGGGCCTGGCTGACAACGATGCAACCAACGACACCGACCACCGCCAGCGCCACCCCGAGCCACTTGCGCAGCGAGTAAGGCCTGAGAAACCGATCCAACAGGCCGTAAAGCACCAGGGCGATGACCGCATAGGTAATTTCGGACACAGGCGTCTCCCTCAGGTCTTGATGATCAGGGTCGAGGTGGTGTGCTGCGGCCCGATGCCGCCATTGACCTGCGCCTCGATGCTGACCAGTACATCGCCGGCATGGTAGGTGGGCAGGATGTCATTGGCATAGGCACGCACCCCAGCGCCCACCGGCACGCCAACATAGGGCGATGCTACAGAACTCGCGGCGGCGGCGAACGCCGAGGCGGCAAGGTTGGCGACCTTGGTGCGCTGGGCATTGAGGGTATCGCCCTGCTGGCGGGTCAAAGGCTTGGAGATACCGATCTTCATCACGCAGGGCAGCCCCTTGGCCAGCATCCTGTCGTAGGTCTCGACGACCTTGCTGTTGACCTCGTAATGGGCGCTTCTCGCCTCACCGAAATGCAGCTCGCGCAGGCGTCCGCGCTCACTGTCGGTCAGGGTGATCTGCGAGACGTTGAAGACGATCCCGTGATTGCCCATGTATTGAAAAGTCCCTTCGAACTTCATTGCACGCATCCTTTCGAGGCAAAGGGTGCGATTCTCTACAAGGCGCGGCAGGTACGCAAACGGTGGCATTTGGCTATGCCAGCCTGCTGCCCTGTTGCGAGTAGTCCATTTCCGAATCGCGCATCCAGGCCCGCCGAAGCATTGCCGCTGACCAGGTAGCGCTCTAGTCTCTCCTCATCGCGGCCTCATCGACAGCACTATCAAGAACATTGCAGATGCCCCACAAGCCGTATGGATGATGCCCGAAAGCATCGAAGACCATGGACGAGCAGAGCGTGGTGCCTCAGGCGCTATTCGAAGCGGAGGGCTAGATGCCTCATAACGATATGCCAGACAGGCAGCTGCAGGAGCCCTGGGCCAACTATTTTCAACGGCTCTATGCAGCAGGCATGAGCCTGGGTAGACATGACTCGCCAGTAAAAAGGATGGGTACCGCAACCATGAATGACCTGCCCCGTGACGAACTCAACGCCAAGCTCGAGACCATCGAGATCAAGATGGACGCTCGGGTAGAAGCCATCGCGTCGAAAATCGATGGTTTTCTCGTTGCCCAGAGTGAGCGCGAAAAGCGCCTGGACGACTCGATCGCAGGTGTGCGCCGCGACATTGATCGATTGGGGAGTCTGAAGCTGAATATCTGGGGAGCCATGCTTACCGCTGTTGCGCTGGGTGTAACGGTGGCGGCTCTGAGCGTGACGTTCTATCAAACAGGTAAAGGCGACATCGCCTTCCCGCCCCTGTCATCACTCGCGATAGAGGCCCCCAGCTCAGTTCACATCGCTGCCGACGAGTAAAGGCAAACCGCTCCATCTGCCCTAAAACTGCCCTCATGCGCCCCCCCTGAAACGACAAAGCCCCCGAAAACTCAACGTTTTCGGGGGCTTCGGCTACTTCGCGTATGGCGGAGAGATAGGGATTTGAACCCTAGGTACTGTTGCCAGTACAACGGATTTCGAATCCGTCCCGTTCGACCACTCCGGCATCTCTCCAATGGCGCGCATCATACCAGCGATTTCGTTTCTGGCAAACCTTTTTTGAAAAAAATTCGCGTGGTATCAGGCGCTTGCGTGAACGCGCCGCTTACAGCGGCACGCCCAGGCGTTTGGCAACTTCTTCGTAGGCTTCGATCACGTCACCCAGACCCTGGCGGAAGCGGTCCTTGTCCATCTTCTTGCGGGTCTCTTTGTCCCACAGGCGGCAGCCGTCCGGGCTGAATTCGTCGCCCAGAACGATCTGGCCGTGGAACACGCCGAACTCCAGCTTGAAGTCGACCAGCAGCAGGCCTGCGTCGTCGAACAGCTTGCTCAGCACTTCGTTGACCTTCAGCGACAGCTTCTTCATCTCGACCAGTTGCTCGGCGGTGCCCCAGCCGAAGGCGACAACGTGGGATTCGTTGATGAACGGATCACCCTTCTCGTCGTTCTTCAGGAATAGCTCGAAGGTGGACGGCTCCAGCTTGATGCCCTCCTCCACGCCCAGGCGCTTGACCAGGCTGCCGGCGGCGTAGTTACGCACCACGCACTCGACCGGGATCATGTCGAGTTTCTTCACCAGGCACTCGTTGTCGCCCAGCAGCTTGTCGAACTGAGTCGGCACGCCGGCTTCTTCGAGCTTCTGCATGATGAAGGCATTGAACTTGTTGTTCACCATGCCCTTGCGGTCGAGTTGTTCGATGCGCTTGCCGTCGAACGCCGAGGTGTCGTTACGGAACAGCAGGATCAAGCGGTCGGCGTCGTCGGTCTGGTAAACCGATTTGGCCTTGCCGCGGTAGAGTTCGTCGCGTTTTTCCATGATGGGCTCCGCTTGCTTGAGTGGGTGGGCTAGGCGATTTGGCGCCAGTCGAGCCCATGTTCCTGATTCGCCACCTGGAGCCAGTCCGGATCGCACCCGAGGGCGTCGACGAAGCACTGGCGGGCCAGATGTGGCAGGTTGTTCTTGCTGCTGAGGTGGGCCAGCACCAGGTGCTGCAGGTTCTGCCAGCCCAACTCGGCCACCAGGCTCGCGGCCTGGTGGTTGTTCAAATGTCCCTGGCTGCCGCCGACCCGCAGCTTTAGAAAATGCGGGTAATGCCCACGGGCCAGCAGGTCGCGGCAGTGGTTGGCCTCGATCAGCAGGGCATCGAGCCCCTGATAGCGCTCCAACAGCCGGGCGTCGTAGCTGCCCAGGTCGGTGAGCATGCCGAAACGTCGACGACCATCGCTGATCACGTACTGCAGCGGCTCGTAGGCATCATGCTCGACCCGTGCCGCGCTGACCTTGAGATCGCCGATCTGCAACACATCGCCACAACCGAGAAAACCGGCCACCTCGACCGGCTTGCGCATGCCGCGCAATGTGCCCTGGCTGAGGTAGACCGGTACATTGTAGCGGCGCGAGAGCAACCCCACCCCATGCACGTGGTCGGCATGTTCGTGGGTCACCAGCACCGCGCTCAGTTGCGCGGCCGACACCCCGAGCAGCGCCAGGCGCCGCTCGGTCTCGCGCAGGGAAAAGCCGCAGTCGACCAGGATGAAGGTTTCACCACTGGCGATGAGCGTGCCGTTTCCCTGGCTACCGCTTCCTAGAACCGCGAAGCGCACTTAGCCCAGGTGGTCCTGGATCGCGCTCAGCACGCGGCGGGCGACATCGGCCGGGGCCACGGTGTTGATGTTCTTCTCGACGGTCACCTGGACGTTGTCGCCGACCTTGCTCAGGCGCACCTGGTAGCGCTCGGCACGGGCTTCACGCTCTTCCTTGCTCGGCTCGCTGCCGAACAGGCGGCTGAAGAAGCCAGGCTCCTTCTGCTTGTCGTCAGGCTTCTCGGACAGGTTGATGTAATACAGGCCCAGGCTGCGGTTGATGTCCTCGACACGCCACTCGCCCTGTTCCAGGGCGCGGCCGACGCCGGACCAGGCGCGGTCCAGGTCCGAACCCAGGAACAGCACCGGGTTGCCGCTGCCGTCCTCGCTCAGGCTGACCTGGCTCGGGGCATCGAAGTCGCGCGCGGCCAGCAGCGAGACCGAACCGCCCTTCTCGGCGCTGCGGTTCATGCTGGCAAGCATTTCGTCGACCAGCAGGGCGTCGGTGCCGGTGTTGCTGGAGGCGGACGGGAAGTCAGGCTCGGCAGTGCTGCCGGCCGGACGCTCGACGCTGACCACATACACCTCGGAGGTGTTGCGCTGCACGCCGGGCTCCATGCGCACCCGCACACGGACTTCGCTGTCCGGGCTGCTGGAGGTGCTGGCCAGGCGCTGGCCGAGGGAGGCCGACAGCTCGTCGAAACGCTGCCAGGTGGTGTTGAATTCGCCAGTCTGCGGACGTTCTTCGGCAATGCGGAAACCGTTGTCCTCGAAGAACTGGCGAGTCACCGGCCAGACTTCGGCGGGCGAGCGCTGGGCCAGCACCCAACGGCTGTTGCCGCTGCGCTGCAGGCTGAAATCGCTGATGCCGGCGGTGGCCGACAGCGGCTGTGGACGGGGTACCTCGAACTCGCCGGTGGCGCGATCATCGGCCACGTTGCGCGGGATCGGCAGCAGCGGATCCAGGCGCTTGACGTTGCTGGCGTCCGGCGGCAGCTGCATCGGCGCGGTCGGTTGCGCCTGCAGGTAGTCGCTGCCACGGTCGCGGAAATAGCCATCCTCGCCCCACAGCCAGCCGCACCCGCTGGTGCTGGAGATGATCAGGGCGAGAGCGGAAAGACCAGCCAGTCGCTTCATGCGGTGTACTTCCTCGATTAAACCAGTACGCCGGACTGGCGCAAGGCAGTACGGACTTTTTCGTGACAGCCTTCGCTCAGCCAGGTCAGTGGCAGGCGAATGCCCTGCTGCATCAGGCCCATTTGCACCAGCGCCCATTTCACCGGAATCGGGTTGGCTTCGCAGAACAGGTCTTTGTGCAGCGGCATGAGTTTTTCGTTGATCGCGCGGGCCTTCTCGGCATTGCCCTCAAGGGCGGCCTCGCACAGGTCGGCCATTTCGCGCGGGGCGACGTTGGCGGTGACGGAGATGTTGCCCTTGCCGCCCATCAGGATCAGCTCGACGGCGGTCGGATCGTCGCCGGACAGGACGATGAAGTCCTTGTCGACGCCGTCCAGGATGGCCTTGGCACGGACCAGGTCGCCGGTGGCTTCCTTGATGCCGATGATGTTCTTGACCTTCGACAGACGGATCACGGTGTCGGCCTGCATGTCGCAGGAGGTGCGGCCGGGCACGTTGTAGAGGATCTGCGGGATGTCGACGGCTTCGGCGATGTGCTTGAAGTGCTGGTACAGGCCTTCCTGGGTCGGCTTGTTGTAGTACGGGACCACCAGCAGGCAGGCGTCGGCGCCGGCATTCTTGGCGTTCTTGGTCAGGTGCACGGCTTCGGCAGTGGAGTTGGCACCGGTACCGGCGATCACCGGGATCCGCTTCTTGCTGTGCTTGACCCGCTCGACCACGTGCTTGATGACCAGGATGTGTTCTTCGACATCCAGCGTGGCGGACTCGCCGGTGGTGCCGACAGCTACGATCGCGTGGGTGCCGTTTTCCAGGTGGAAGTCTACAAGCTTGTCGAGGCTGTCCCAGTCCAGACGCCCTTGTGCATCCATGGGAGTGACCAATGCCACCATACTGCCCGCAATCATGTAACTGCTCCTGCCGGAAAAAGAGAGCGGTAATGGTACTGGCGCCATCGGCCTTGCACAAGCGAAGCAGGCGGGCGGAGCATTCCCCTTCGCGCCGCTTTTCGCTACCCTTGATCCTTTGATCGGTGCAGCACGGCCCGCCGGGCCGTCGACAGTGCTCCCGGCCTGCGTCCACAGCCGCCAAAACCGGCCCGGGCCCTGCTGAAAAAGGAGGCTTTGCCCCCGTCCTGCATCGACCGCTCATCGCTTTAGGAATGCTGCATGTCCACCCCCACCGTTCGCGAACAATTCCTCGTCATCAGCGCCCTGGGCCCCAACCCCATGGAGCTGGCCAACGTTCTCAGCCGCGCGGCCTTCGACAACCGCTGTGCGGTGGTCACCTCGCGCCTGTCGCGCCACGGCGAGACCAGCGCCCTGGTGCTGCAGGTCGGCGGCAGCTGGGATGCCCTGGCCCGCCTCGAAGCCACCCTGCCGGGCCTGGGCAAGAAGCACGGCCTGACCCTGGACGTGGTGCGCAGCGCCGATCAGGAAGTGCGCCCGCAGGCCCTGCCCTACGTGGCCTACGTCAGCGCCGCCTATCGCCCGGACATCATCAACGAGCTGTGCCAGTTCTTCCTCGACCACCGCGTCGAGCTCGAAGCGATGACCTGCGACACCTACCTCGCGCCGCAAACCGGCAGCAGCATGCTCAACGCCCAGTTCACCGTGATCCTGCCGGCCGGCACCCAGATCAGCTGGCTGCGCGACCAGTTCCTCGACTTCGCCGACGCTCTGAACCTGGACGCGCTGATCGAACCGTGGCGCCCACAGAACCCCATGTAAGGAAACCCCCATGGCCGTAGCACTCGACCAACCCGTCGCCGATTTCCAGGTCCAGGCCACCAGCGGCCAGACCGTCAGCCTGGCTGACCTGAAGGGCCAGCAGGTGGTGCTGTACTTCTACCCCAAGGACAGCACCCCGGGCTGCACCACCGAGGGCCAGGGATTCCGCGACCAGCACGCGGCGTTCCAGGCGGCCAACACCGTGGTGTTCGGCGTGTCGCGCGATGGCATCAAGTCGCACGAAAACTTCAAGGCCAAGCAGGCGTTTCCCTTCGAGCTGATCAGCGACAAGGACGAGGCGCTGTGCCAACTGTTCGACGTGATCAAGCTGAAGAAGCTGTACGGCAAGGAATACCTGGGCGTGGACCGCAGCACCTTCCTGATCGACAAGGACGGTGTGCTGCGCCAGGAATGGCGCGGGGTGAAGGTACCGGGGCATGTGGATGCGGTGTTGGCGGCCGCGCAGAATCTCGATAAGGCTTGAGATCTTGAGGGCGCTTTGCGCCCTATCGCGGCACAAGGCCGCTCCTACAGGAATCGCGTTCCCCTGTAGGAGCGGCCTTGTGCCGCGATAGGGCTGCAAAGCAGCCCCAGACCTACAACATCGGCGCCACAGACCTGTCCTGCCGCGGCCACGCGTCCAACACTGCCTTGAACAGCGTCGCCAGCGGGATCGCGAAGAAGATCCCCCAGAACCCCCACAGCCCGCCGAAAAGCAGCACCGCGCAGATGATCGCCACCGGGTGCAGGCTCACCGCCTCGGAGAACAGCAGCGGCACCAGCACGTTGCCATCGAGCGCCTGGATGATTGCGTACACCGCCATCAGGTAGATGAACTGGTCGCCCCAGCCCCACTGGAACAGCGCGATCAGCGTCACCGGCACCGTCACCACCACCGCGCCGACATAGGGCACCACCACCGACAGGCCCACCAGCAGCGCCAGCAAGGCGGCATAGTTCAGGCCCAGGCTGATGAAGGCGATATAGGTGGCGATCCCGCAAATCAGGATCTCGATGCCCTTGCCGCGGATATAGTTGGCGATCTGCCGGTTCATCTCATCGCCCACCCGGTTGAGCAGCGTGCGCTCACGCGGCAGATAGCCGCTGACCCAGCGCCCGATCAGTTCGCGGTCCTTGAGGAAGAAGAACACCAGGATCGGCACCAGCACCAGGTAGATCATGGCGTTGACCAGCAACGGCAGGCTCGACAGCGAGAAGGTCAGCGCCCATTGGCCGAACTTGCCGATCTCGCCGCGCACCGATTCGATGGCGCGCAGCACCTGCTCGTCCGACACCAGGTGCGGATAGCGCTCGGGCAGCAGCAGCAACAGCGACTGCCACTTGCCGAGCATCCCCGGCAGTTCGTTGAACAGGGTGATCAGCTGATGCCAGAGCAGCGGCACCAGCACCAGCATGAACACCGCCAGGGCGCCCATGAACAGGGCGAACACCATCCAGACCGCCAGCCTGGAGGGCACCCTCAAACGCTCCAGGGCATTGACCAGCCCCTGCATGAGGAACGCCAGGACCATGCCCGCCAGCACTGGCGCAAGCATGCCGCCCAGGGTCAGCACCACGGTGAAGGCCAGGAACAGCAGGACCGCCAGCACCACGGCCTCCTCGTCGGAGAAGTAGCGCTGCATCCAGTCGCGAAGCACTTTGAACATTGACGATCCTTGGGAAAGACTCAGGCCTTGCGCAGCCAGTAGGTGTACACGCCGGCCTCGGCCGTTTCGTGCAGCAGCGTATGACCGGCCAGCTGGGCGAAAGTGCGGAAGTCGCGCTGGGAGCCGCCGTCGGTGGCGATCACCTTGAGCACCGCGCCACTGGCCAGGCGATTGAGTTCCATCTTGGCCTTGAGCAGCGGCAACGGGCAGTTCAGCCCGCTGGCGTCAAGCTCGGCGTCGCTGGTCGGGGTGTCACTCATCGGGCGCGTCTCCGGGGTATGGACAGAAAGGTCTGGTAGGATACCGCCACTGGTCGGCATCGCGCGACCCGGCTACAGTAAGGCTTTTGACCGACGCGAGCTTCTGCATGAATCTACTGCGCCCTACCCTGTTGACGCTGGCCTGCCTGATGGCCCTTCCCGGCCACGCTGACGACCTGCCGTCACTGGGCGACGCCAGCTCCGCGATCGTCTCGCCGCAACAGGAACACCAGCTCGGTCGCGCCTGGCTGAGCCTGTTGCGCGGCCAAGTCAACCAGCTGAACGACCCGCAGCTCAAGGACTTCGTCGAGACCAGCGTGTACAAACTGGCCGAGACCAGCCAGCTGCAGGACCGGCGCCTGGAGTTCATCCTCATCGACAGCAAGGAACTCAACGCCTTCGCCGCGCCCGGCGGCATCGTCGGGGTCAACGGCGGTCTGTTCCTCAATGCGCAGACCGAAGGCGAGTATGCTTCGGTGCTGGCTCACGAACTGGCGCACTTGTCGCAGCGCCACTTCGCCCGTGGCGTCGAAGCCCAGCAGCGCATGCAGTTGCCCATGATGGCCGCGCTGCTTGCCGGTATCGTCCTGGCCGCCGGCGGTGGCGGCGATGCCGGCATCGGTGTGATTGCCGGCACCCAGGCGGCGGCGATCCAGGAGCAGCGGCGCTTCTCCCGACAGAACGAACAGGAAGCCGACCGTATTGGTATCCAGAACCTGGAAAAGGCCGGTTACGACCCACGCAACATGCCCAGCATGTTCGAACGCCTGGCGCGCCAGTACCGCTATGACGCCAAGCCGCCTGAATTCCTCCTTACCCACCCGGTGACCGAGTCGCGGGTAGCCGATACCCGTAACCGTGCCGAGCAGGCGCCCAAGGGGGGCGTCGAGGACAGCCTGCGTTACCAGCTGATTCGTGCACGGGTACAGCTCACCTATGAAGGCACCCCGGGCCTGGCCGCCAAGCGCTTCCGCGCCCAGCTCGACGAGAATCCCCAGATGGACGCCGCGCGCTATGGCCTGGCGCTGGCACAGATCAAGGGTGGCCAGCTCAACGAAGCGCGGGAGAACCTCAAGCCGCTGCTGGCCAAGGCGCCCAACGACATTACCTACAACCTCGCGCAGATCGACCTGGACATCACCAACAACCGCCTGGCCGACGCTCAGCAACGCGCCCAGCGCATGCAGGCGCTGTACCCGGCCAACTATCCGTTGAAACAGGTGCGCGCCGACCTGCTGATCAAGCAGAACAAGCCGGCCGAGGCGGAGAAGGTGCTGGACGACCTGGTCAAGAACCGCCCGGACGACCCGGACGTGTGGTACGACGTCGCCGAAGTGCGAGGGCTGTCGGGCAACACCATCGGCCTGCACCGCGCCCGCGCCGAGTACTTCACCCTGGTTGGCGACTTCGACCAGGCGATCCAGCAGCTCGACTACGCCAAGCGCCGCTCGGGCAGCAACTTCCCGCTGGCCTCGCAGATCGACCAGCGCCAGCGCGAGATCATGGAGCAGCAGCGGATGGTCAAGGAGATGATGGGCCGCTAGGCGTCAGAACCGATAACCCTGTAGGAGCGGCCTTGCGCCGCGAAAGGGCCGCAGAGCGGCCCCTGTTTTTTGCGTGACCCTGAACATCCTGGGGCCGCTCTGCGGCCCTTTCGCGGCGCAAGGCCGCTCCTACAAGGTGATGTCAGGCGTTGCCTGATAACTTCAACCGCGCCGCCTGGGTGAAGTCGAGCATGCGGTTCAGCGGCTTGATCGCCTTGGGAATCAGCGCAGGCTCGACGAAGATCTCGTTACTGCCCTTGCGCAGGCAGTCGAGCGTGCGTTCCAGGGTGTTCATCGCCATCCACGGGCAATGCGCGCAGCTGCGGCAGGCCGCGCCGTTGCCGGCGGTCGGCGCCTCGACGAATTCCTTGTCCGGACACAGCTGCTGCATCTTGTAGAAGATGCCGCGGTCGGTGGCGACGATGAAGGTCTTGTTCGGCAGGGTCTGCGCCGCCTTGATCAGCTGGCTGGTGGAACCCACCGCGTCGGCCAGTTCGATCACCGCTTCCGGCGACTCCGGGTGAACCAGGATCGCCGCGTCCGGGTACAGCGCCTTCATGTCGGCCAGCTGGCGCGACTTGAACTCTTCGTGAACGATGCAGGCACCGTCCCACAGCAGCATGTCGGCCCCGGTCTGCTTCTGGATATAGCGGCCCAGGTGCTGGTCCGGCCCCCAGATGATGGTCTCGCCGTTGTCCATCAGGCTTTCGACGATCTCCAGGGCGCAGCTGGAGGTCACCACCCAGTCGGCCCGTGCTTTCACCGCCGCGGAAGTGTTGGCGTAAACCACCACGGTGCGCTCGGGATGCTGGTCGCAGAAATCCGAGAACTCCTTGACCGGGCAGCCCAGGTCGAGGGAGCAGGTCGCCTCCAGGGTGGGCATCAACACACGTTTTTCCGGGGTGAGGATCTTCGCGGTTTCGCCCATGAAACGTACACCCGCCACCACCACGGTCTGCGCCGGGTGGTTCTTGCCGAAACGCGCCATCTCCAGCGAGTCGGACACGCAGCCGCCGGTTTCCTCGGCCAGGGCCTGGATCACCGGGTCGCAATAGTAGTGGGCCACCAGCACGGCGTTCTGCTTTTTCAGCTCGGCGGCGATGGCCGCACGGTACTCGGCCTCCTGCGCGGGCGTCAGCGGGTTGGGCTGCTTGGCATCGAGGTGGGCCTGGACCAACAGGCGTTCGGAAATCTGGGTCATGATCGCTGGACCTGCGGGGCGCTTGAGCGCGTCAGTCGAGTGTATCACCCGGCCCTGGCAGATCGGCTAATGGTGCCGGACGGCCAGCGTCTCGGCCCCTCTGCGGGCGCGGATTCTTATCGGACGCGAAGGCTACAGGCAATCGGAGGGATGCAAAAGGGGTTTTTGCGTTGGCCGCCCCAATGCAGTCGCGGGGCAAGCCCGCTCCCACGAAGCCATCCAGTTCATGGCGACTTCGTGGGAGCGGGCTTGCCCCGCGAAAGGGACCGCGAGCCAGCGATCAGCCCTGCGGCTGGAGTGCCGCCAGGTGGCCGCTGATCAGCATGGCGAACTCTTCGACGGTCATCTTCTTGCCGTTGAAGTCGACCATGCCGTCGGCGTATTGCAGGCTCGACACCACATCACTGCCCTGCACCGTGGCCATGCCGCTCTGCAGCGCCATCATGCCGACCATCTCACCGGCCTGGCTGGACTGCTGGGCGATGGCCTGGGCATCGGTCTCGCCCTCGAGCAGCGCCTGCAAGGTGGCCAGGTCGGCGACCATCGGCTTGGAAACGCTGAGCTTGGCCTTCAGTTGCGTCAGCAGCTGCTTGCCCAACTGGTCAGGCGGCAGGTCGAACGAGCTCGGGCTGGCAAAATCCATCGCCAGATTGAAGTGGCTCTCGCCATTGGCGGTCTTGAACGCCAGCTTCTCCACCGCCACCTGCGGCTTGGCCACCAGCAGCTTCTGCAGGTCGCCCTGGACCTTGGCCTGCTCCTCGGGGCTCATTTCCAGCGCTGGAGCCTCGCCATCAGCGGCGGCCTGCTGCATCTGCGGCAGCTGGGTCTGGTACCACTCCATCAGCGCCTGCATGGCCGGAATGTCGATGGACTTCATGGTCAGGACCATCTCTGCGCTGCCCACCTTGCGGCCGGCGTAGCTGATGTCGTCGACCTTGTATTCCAGGCGCCCGGCCAGCTTGTCCTTGGCCTCGCCCTCGGCGTTGTACAAGTTGTTCTGCTGCAGGCCCTTGAGCACCAGCACTTCCTGCTTCGGCCCGAAGGTCACCTGGGTGTCGGCCAGGGCCAGGTCGAAGTTGCCGACATAGACCATGTCGTGGGCGGTCTCAGTGAGCTTGCCACCGGCCTTGAAGCCGTTGAGCAGGATCTTCACCGGCGCCTGCTGCTCGTCGACGAAGTTCAGCTCGAGGTGCTCGGCGCTGCTGTGGATCTCCACTGCCTTGCCTTCGCGGTCGCCGCGCAGCGCGAGCTGCAGGCCGGAGAAGTCCAGGACATTGCCGCCGTCCTCTTTGAGCGTGACTGGCGCCAGGCGGATGTCGCTGTCGACGCTGCCGCCATAGCCGAGGCTGACCTGGGCGGTGACCGGCGGCTTGTCGCCGGCGGCGGCGAACCAACCGCTGGTGAAGTCATCCTTGTCCAGCGTGCTGTTGCTGGTGGCCATGACCGGCATCAGCTTGAAGGCCTTGACCCGCGACCAGGGGAACGGGCCGTGCTCGATCTGGTCGGTCACGCCCACCTGGAAGTTCAATGCCTCGGCTTCGCCGAGCTGCACGTTCTCGGCCTTCAGGCGGTAGTGCGCGGTGCTGGTGAAGAAGTGCTGGTCCAGCGAGACCAGCTCGATGGTCATGCTGCCGCCGTTGCCGGCCAGGGCTTTCTTCAGCTCTTCGTTGCCGCGGGCGACGGAACGCTCCAGCTCCGCGGGCAACTGCTTGCCGGTGTACCAGGCGCCAGTGGTGGTTGCGACGGCGATGGCCACGGCCAGACCGGAAAGGATGCCTACTGATTTCTTCATGAATAGAACCGATTGCTGTCCATAAGGAGGTCGTTTGAGCGGTCCACGGAAACGAGGCCGCGCGCAGATGGCAAGAATACCATTGGCACCCGGCCCACGCGGTAATGCGTGAGGCATTTTGTGTGTCGACGCACAGCCGGGCACTTGGTTTGCCAAAGAAAAATTGTCAATTTTTACGAACATCAAAATCGACTTACGATCTGCTCAATCGGCCAAAAGCAATGCATAACGGCCAAATAAACCGATTCACCTTCCATACACTTGGCACTCTGTCATGTTTAACTTGACACTCAAACGACCATCGTTGTTTATTTCGCGCACCCCGCAGCTCCAACATAAAAGGTGAACAACATGGAGCCCATCCGCTCGACCTTGTCGTGCCCGTCATACGCCGTGCCCGTTGTTTCGATCAAGGAGCAGCGCCCGCATGCAGCCTGACCACAGCGCCCCCGGCAACGCCCAATTCCGCAAGTCCCTGCGTCTCTGGCATGTGGTGATCATCGGCCTGGCCTACCTCACCCCGATGACCGTGTTCGACACCTTCGGCATCGTCTCCGGCATCACCGCCGGGCACGTGCCCAGCGCCTACCTCCTGGCCCTGGCCGGTATCCTGTTCACCGCCGTGAGCTACGGCACCCTGGTGCGGCGCTTCCCGCAATCGGGCTCGGCCTATACCTACACCCAGCGCGCCATCAACCCGCACGTGGGCTTCCTGGTGGGCTGGTCGTCGCTGCTGGACTACCTGCTGCTGCCCATGGTCAACGCGCTGCTGGCCAAGCTCTACCTCTCGGCGATGTTCCCCGAGGTAGCGGCCTGGGTGTGGGTGGCCGGTTTCGTCACCCTGATCAGCCTGATCAACATGCGCAGCGTCAACCTGGTGGCGCACTTCAACCTGTTGTTCGTCGCCGTGCAGGTGGCGATCATCGGTGTATTCATCTACCTGTGCTGGCGTGGCCTGGACCACGGCGAAGGGCTGGGCACCGCCTGGAGCCTGGTGCCGTTCGCCGACGACCAGACCCAGTTCGCCGCCCTGGCCGCCGGCGCGACCATCCTGTGCTTCTCGTTCCTGGGCTTCGACGCGGTGACCTGCCTGTCGGAAGAGACCCGCGACCCGGGCAAGACCATCCCCCGGGCGATCTTCCTCACCGCGCTGATCGGCGGCGTGGTGTTCATCGGCGTGTCCTACTTCATCCAGGCCTACTTCCCGACCATGGCGCGCTTCCATGACCAGGAAGCGGCCCTGCCGGAAATCGCCCTGTACGTCGGCGGCAAGCTGTTCCAATCGGTGTTCATCGCATGCACGGTGATCAACACCATCGCCTCGGGCCTGGCCTCGCAGACCAGCGTGTCGCGCCTGCTATACGTGATGGGCCGCGACAACGTGATCCCGGCCGGGGTATTCGCCCGCCTGCACCCGCGCTACAAGACCCCGGTGCTGAACATTGCCGTGGTCGGCCTGATCTCGCTGTCGGCGATCTTCTTCGACCTGGTCACCGCCACCTCGGTGATCAACTTCGGCGCGCTGGTGGCCTTCAGCTTCGTCAACCTGTCGGTGATCAACCATTGCTACATCCGCGAGGGCCGGAACAAGGGCCTGACGAACAACCTCAAGTATCTGGTGGCGCCGACGATAGGCTTCTGCATCATCGTCTCGCTGTGGCTGGACCTGAACGAACACTCGTTGTTGTTCGGCGGTGTCTGGGCCCTGCTTGGCGTGCTCTACCTGGCCTGGCTGACCAAGGCCTTCAGGGTAGCGCCACCGAACTGCATCGCCGACTGACCCCGCCGACGCCCGCCTGACCGCGGGCGTCCTGTTTGCCCGAGAAGGAAAAGCCCATGTTGCTGCGCCGTCTCTCCATCCAGTGGAAGATCACCCTGCTTGCCGGCCTGTGCCTGCTGGCCATCGTCGCCCTGCTGGTGGCCACTTCGCTCACCCAGGCCCGACGCAGCGCCGAGCAGGTGTTCCAGGCCAACACCGAGCTGCTCGACCACAGCGCCCGTCTGCGCCTGCAGGCCCACGGCGAGACCCAGGCCCTGCGAATCCAGCGCTATTTCATGGACGCCTACCAGTACGGCAACGGCTTCGCCCGCCTGGTGCAGGCACTCAAGGCCCGTGGCGGCGCCGACCTGCGCACGGAACTCAGCCGCGAGGCCCGTGCCGCCCTGGCTGGCAACGCCGACCTGATCGGCCTGTATCTGGTGTTCCAGCCCAATGCCCTGGACCAGCAGGACGCCCGCTTCGTCGGCCAGGTCGACAACGCCAGCAACGACAGCGGCCGCTTCTCCCTGTACTGGTCGCAGCCCGGCACCGGCAACCTCGAGGTGGAGGCGATGCCCGAGTCGATGCTCGCCGACACCAGCATCGGCGCCAACGGTTCGCCCTACAACCGCTGGCTGACCTGCCCGCTGGAGACCGCCAAGGCCTGTGTGCTCGACCCGTACTTCGACGAGGTCAACGGCCACCAGGTGCTGATGACCAGCATCGCCCTGCCGCTGCTGGAAAACGGCAAGGTGGTGGGCGTGGTCGGCCTGGACATCGGCCTGGACAATCTGCAGCAACTGAGCCTGGCCGGCCGCCAGGAGCTGTTCGATGGCCAGGGCCAGGTCAGCATCGTCAGCCCTTCGGGCCTGCTCGCCGGCCACAGCCAGGACGCCAGCCAGCTGAGCAAGACCGTGCAGCAGGCCTTCGGCGCCAGCGCCACCGCCCTGGCCGACTCGCTGCGCGCCGGGCAGGCGGTCGAGCGTCTGGACGGCGGCACCATGCGCATTTCCCGGCCTTTCGCCCCGATCCCCGGCGCGGCGCCGTGGCAGGTCCTGCTCGAGCTGCCCGAACAGGTGCTGCAGGCCCCCGCCGTCGCCCTCAACCAACGCCTGGACAGCCAGAACCAGAGCGCCAACCTGGTCAGCCTGCTGATCGGCCTGGGCGCTGCCGTGCTGGGGCTGCTGCTGGTGTGGCTGACCGCCCGTGGCGTGACCCGGCCGATCCTGGCCGTGGCCGCGCGCCTGAAGGACATTGCCAGTGGCGAAGGCGACCTGACCCGACGCCTGGACTATGCCCGCAACGACGAACTGGGCCAGCTGACCGGCTGGTTCAACCGTTTCCTCGACAAGCTCCAGCCGGTGATCGCCCAGCTCAAGGGCTCCTTGCAGGAGGCCCGCGGCACCGCCGACCAGTCGGCGCTGATCGCCAGCCAGACCAGTGACGGCATGCAGCAACAGCACCGCGAGATCGAGCAGGTGGCCACCGCCGCCAACGAGATGAGCGCCACGGCCCACGACGTCGCCCACAATGCCGCCCAGGCGGCACAAGCGGCGCGCGGCGCCGACCAGGCGACCCGTGATGGCCTGGCACGGGTGGCCGCCACTCGCGAGGCGATCGGCGAGCTGGCCGGCGGCATGAACGCGGCCATGGACGAGGCCCGCGCCCTGGAAAGCCGTGGCGAGCAGATCGGCTCGGTGCTCGAGGTGATTCGCGCCATCGCCGAGCAGACCAACCTGCTGGCGCTCAACGCCGCCATCGAGGCCGCCCGCGCCGGTGAAGCCGGGCGTGGTTTCGCGGTGGTCGCTGACGAGGTGCGCAACCTGGCCCAGCGTACGCAGGTCTCGGTGGAGGAGATCCGCCAGGTGATCGAGGGGTTGCAACAAGGTACCCAGGACGTGGTCGGCGCGATGCACGCCGGCCAGCGTCAGGCCCAGGACAGCGCCGCGCAGATGGAGCAGACGTTGCCGGCGCTGCAGCGGATCGGCGAGGCGGTGGCGGTGATCACCGACATGAACCTGCAGATCGCCTCGGCGGCCGAGGAACAGAGCGCCGTGGCCGAGGAGGTCAACCGTAACGTGGCGGGGATACGTGATGTGACCGAGTCGTTGGCAGGTCAGGCCGACGAATCGGCGCGGATCAGCCAGGCACTGAACCGTTTGGCCAACCAGCAGCAGGTATTGATGGAGCAGTTCCGAGTGTAGCCGTTGGTTGATCTTGATCTTGATCTTGATCGCAAG